>NZ_PNOZ01000110.1:0-16212 GCF_002879555.1 Verrucosispora sp. ts21
GCTCCGCGACGCGGGATGCTGCCGCACGTCAAGTTACGGTCGATTTTCGAGTTAGGAGCCGGAGGTTACGCGGTAGGCGTCGAAGACGCCGTCCACCTTGCGGACGGCGGCGAGGAGGTGCCCCAGGTGTTTCGGGTCGGCCATCTCGAAGCTGAACCGGCTGACCGCCACCCGGTCGCGGGTGGTGGTGACGGTGGCGGAGAGGATGTTGACCCGTTCTTCGGAGAGCACCCGGGTGACGTCGGCGAGCAGCTTGTGCCGGTCGAGGGCCTCCACCTGGATGGCGACCAGGAAGGTCGAGGCGGAGGTGAGCTTCCAACTCACCTCGACCACCCGTTCACCCTGGGCGCGTAGGTCCTCGGCGTTGGCGCAGTCGTCGCGGTGCACGCTGACGCCGCCGGAGCGGGTCACGAAACCGAAGACCGTGTCCGGGGGCACCGGGGTGCAGCAGCGGGCGAGTTTGATCCAGACGTCGCTGACACCGCGTACGACCACACCGGGGTCGTGGCTGGAGACCCGGCTGCGCGGCGGACGGGTGGCCACGGCGGTCTCGGCGATGTCCTCGGCCGCGCCCTCCTCACCGCCGTAGGTGGCCATCAGCTTCTGCACCACCGACTGGGCGGAGACCTGACTGTCACCCACCGCGGCGTACAGCGACGCCACGTCGGCCAGGTGCAGGTCCCGGGCGATCGCCATCAGGTTGTCGGAGGTGAGCATCCGCTGCAGGGGCATGCCCTGCTTGCGCATCGCCTTGACGATCGAGTCCTTGCCCTCCTCGATCGCCTCCTCGCGGCGCTCCTTGTTGAAGTACTGCCGGATCTTCGTCCGCGCCCGAGGGCTCTTGACGAAGCCGAGCCAGTCCTGCGTCGGGCCGGCCGTGTCGGACTTCGAGGTGAAGATCTCGATCACGTCGCCGTTGGACAGCGTCGATTCCAGCGGCACCAGCTTGCCGTTGACCCGCGCCCCGATGCACTTGTGCCCGACCTCGGTGTGCACCGCGTACGCGAAGTCCACAGGCGTCGACCCGGTCGGCAGCGGGATGACGTCGCCCTTGGGGGTGAAGACGTACACCTCCTGGCTGGACAGGTCGAACCGCAGCGCGTCCAGGAACTCGCTCGGGTCCGCGGCCTCCCGCTGCCAGTCCAGCAGCTGCCGCAGCCAGGTCATCTCGTCGATGTGCGCCGGCGGACCGACGATCTGGGTGCCCTTGTGCTCCTTGTACTTCCAGTGCGCCGCGATGCCGAACTCCGCCGTACGGTGCATCGCGTACGTGCGGATCTGCATCTCCACCGGCTTACCGGTCGGCCCGATCACCGTGGTGTGCAACGACTGGTACATGTTGAACTTGGGCATGGCGATGTAGTCCTTGAACCGGCCCGGCACCGGCTGCCAGTTGGCGTGGATGACCCCCAACGCCGCGTAGCAGTCCCGCACCGTGTCGACCAGGATCCGCACACCCACCAGGTCGTAGATGTCGTTGAAGTCCCGACCCCGCACGATCATCTTCTGGTAGATCGAGTAGAGGTGCTTCGGCCGACCGGTGGTCTCCGCCTTGATCTTGGCGGCCTTCAGGTCGGTCTGCACCTTCTGGGTCACCTGCCGCAGCAACGCCTCCCGCTGCGGCTGGTGCTCCCCGATCAGTCGGTTGATCTCCTCGAACCGCTTCGGGAACAGGGTGCCGAAGGCCAGATCCTCCAGCTCCCACTTGATGGTGTTCATACCGAGGCGGTGCGCGAGTGGGGCGAGGATTTCCAGGGTCTCCTTGGCCTTCTGCTCCTGCTTGGGCCGGGGCAGGAAGGTCAGCGTACGCATGTTGTGCAGCCGGTCGGCCAGCTTGATCACCAGGACCCGCGGGTCCTTGGCCATGGCGACGACCATCTTGCGGATGGTCTCCGCCTTCGCCGCGTCCCCGAGCTTGACCTTGTCCAGCTTGGTGACGCCGTCGACAAGCAGGGCGACCTCGCCACCGAAGTCCGTCCGCATCTGGTCGAGGGTGTACTCGGTGTCCTCGATGGTGTCGTGCAGCAGCGCGGCGACAAGCGTGGTGGTGTCCATCCCCAGGTTGGCCAGGATGGTCGCCACCGCGAGCGGATGGGTGATGTACGGGTCACCGGACTTGCGGTACTGGCCGGAGTGCCAGCGGGCCGCCGTGTCGAAGGCCCGCTGCAACAGCCGCGCGTCAGCCTTGGGGTGATTCTCCCGGTGTGACGAGATCAGCGGCTCCAGCACCTCGCTGACCTGCGAGGACTGCCAGGGCGCGTTGAACCGGGCCAGCCGCGCCCGGACCCGCCGCCCGGTGGGCGCGTGGGAGAACGCGAAGCCACTGCTCGGCGGGGAATCAGCGGCGGCCTCGACGGGTGCGACGTTGGCGCCGGCACCCGTACGGACCACATCGCCGGTGGGTAGCGCCGTACCCGGCCCGCCGCCCGGCGCCGTAGCGGCACTGTTGCGGTTCACCGAGCCGTCCGCGTCGCCTGTCGGATGCACCGTGCCCTCCACCGGAGGGGCGACATCGTGGGACACCGGCCTCCTCACCGCTCGCCGGAAACGAACCGACCGTGCGCCGGCCGGCCTGGTCTCGTGCCGCTCGGACGGCTCACCGTCCGCTCAGCAATGGGCAATGCTACCCGCACCGACAGTGCCCTGCCGCTCCGCCGGACGTACCGTGCCGCCTCATCCGGTGGCGGTCGGCGCTCAAACGGTCAACAGGGCATGGACGTCGCGCGGCGCCAGCCGCTCCCGCCCCTTGAGGAAGGCCAACTCCAGCAGCACGGTGAACCCGGTCACGGTGCCACCGGCACGCTCGACCAGGTCCAGCGTCGCCGCGGCGGTGCCCCCGGTGGCCAGGACGTCGTCCACCACCAGGACCCGGTGTCCGGCGGTGAAGGCGTCCTGGTGCACCTCCAGCGTGGCCTCGCCGTACTCCAGGGCGTAGGAGGCGGCGTACGCGGGTCGGGGCAGCTTGCCGGCCTTGCGGACCGGCACCACACCGACTCCGGTGGCGTACGCGATGGCGGCGGCGACGACGAAGCCGCGCGCCTCGATGCCGACCACTGTGTCGAAGGACTCCCGCCCGTGGTACGCGACGATCCCGTCGATCACGTCACGGAAGGCGGCACCGTCGGCGAACAACGGCATGAGGTCCTTGAACATGACGCCAGGCTTGGGGAAGTCGGGCACGTCGAGCACCCGGCTGGCGACCAGTCGGGCGACTTCCGGGCCGCTGTCTCCCCGTACCCCGCTGCTGTGGGTCTCCGTCACGGTAGCTCCGCTTCCCTTCCACGACGACGGCGGCGTCCGGCACGCTGCTCGCACAGCATGCCGGACGCCGCCGGATCAGTTCCTACCGGGTGGCCCCGGTGTCGCTCAGCGTCGCTTTCCGCCGCCCGGACGGTTACCGCCGCCGGGCCGCCCACCGCGGGCGCCGCCGGAGCGCTTGCCCGCCGGCCGGGCGCCCACCTTCGGGGCCGCCGCACCGGCCAGAGCCGCATCGGTCTCCGCCGGCACCGGCTCCTCTTCGTCGCCCTCGACCGCGGCGGCCGTGGCCGCCTTGACGCGGGCCTCCTTCGCCGGCACCGGGTTGGCCCGACGGGCCTGCACCCGCTTGTTGTGCGCCTGGATCCGCGGGTCGCGGTTCTTCAGCACCACCAGCAGCGGGGTGGCCAGCGTGATCGAGGTGATGAACGCCATGGCCATACCGACGAACAGCACCAGACCCAGGTCCTTCAGGGTGCCCGCGCCGAGCAGACCGGCACCGATGAAGAGGATGCCGCCGACCGGCAGCAGCGCCACCACCGAGGTGTTGACCGACCGCATCAGGCTCTGGTTGACGGCCAGGTTGGCGGCCTCGCCGTAGGTCTGGTTGTTGTTCGCGGTGATGCCTCTGGCGTTCTCCTGCACCTTGTCGAAGACCACCACCACGTCATAGAGCGCGAAGCCCAGGATGGTGAGGAAACCGATGATCGTCGACGGGGTGACCTCGAAGCCGACGATCGAGTAGATGCCGGCGGTGAGCACCAGGTTCATCACCAGGGAGAAGATGGCCGCGACCGCCATCTGCCACTCGAAGCGCAGCACCAGGTAGACCGTGACCAGGGCGATGAAGATGACCAGACCGAGCAGGGCCCGGTTGGTCACCTGGCTACCCCAGGCCTCGCTGACCCGGTTGGCGCTGATCTCGTTCGCGTCGATGCCGAACCGCTCGGCCATGTCCAGCCGGACGGTCTCGGCCTGCGACTGGTCGAGCTGGGTGGTCCGCAGCTCGTAGAACGAGCCGCCGGCCCCGCCGACCTGCTGGGCGGTGACCACGTGGGCGCCCGCGGTGCTCAGCGACTCGCCTGCGGTCTCCTCGGCCTGCTGCATGGTGCCGACGCTGGTGGGGATCTGGAACGAGTTGCCGCCGGCGAACTCGATGCCCGGGTTGAACCCCTTGATGAGGATGCTGGCCAACGCGATCAGCACCAGCACGGCCGCCGCGGTGAACCACATCTTGCGCTTGCCGACGACGTTGAGGCCGGCCTCGCCCCGGTAGAGGCGGCTTGCCAGAGAGTTCTCAGCAGCCATCTCAGGCCTCCTTGACACGCGGGTTGCGGGGCTGGGCCTGCTCCGACTTGGCCGGCAGCGCCCGGCCGAGACCACTGACCCGCGGGGACAGGAACGCTTGGCTCCGGGCGAGCATCGTCATCATCGGGTGCCGGAAGAGGAAGACCACGACCAGGTCCAGCACGGTGGCCAGACCGAGGGCGAAGGCGAATCCCTTGACCGTACCGACCGAGACGATGTAGAGGACCACCGCCGACATGATCGTGATGGCGTTCGCCGAGATGATCGTACGGCGGGCGCGGACCCAGGCGCGGGAGACCGCGCTACGCGGGCTGCGGCCCTCACGGATCTCGTCCTTCAATCGTTCGAAGTAGATGACGAACGAGTCCGCCGCCACACCTAGCGAGACGATGATGCCGGAGATGCCGGCGAGGGTGAGGGTGAAGCCGATCTGCCGGCCGAGCACCACAAGCGCGCCGAAGAGCAGCAACGCCGACAGCACCAGGCTCGCGAAGATCACCGTGCCGAGCAGTCGGTAGTAGAAGAACGAGTAGATGATGACCAGCAGCATGCCGATGCCGGCGGCAAGCAGACCGGCCCGCAGGTAGCTGGCGCCCAGGGTGGCGGTGACGTTCTGCTGCTCCTGCGCCTCGAAGGTGACCGGCAGGGCACCGTAGTTCAGGTAGCCGGCGAGCTCGCTGGCCTCGGCGTTGCTGAAGTTGCCGGTGATCTGCGAGTTGCCGGTGAGCACGCCCTGGATCTGCGGCGAGGAGATGATCTGGTTGTCCAGCACCACGGCGACGCGGCAGCGGCCCTCGTCACCGAGCGCGGAGGCGTCACACGCCTGACCCTCGTTGTTGAAGGCCTCGCGGGTCAGCGCGGTCCACTTCTCCTGGCCGTTGCGGGTGAAGTCCAGGCTGACCACCCACTGGCTGGTCTGGTCGCGCACCGCGGCGGCGGAGTCGACGTCGGTGCCGAGCACCTTTGCCTGGTCCAGCAGGTTCTTGGCGTAACCGCCCTCACAGGCGACGACCTGCTGGTCCGCGGCGGAGATGGACGCCGGGGGCCGGTCGTCGAGCTGGAGGCAGCCGATGGTCGGCACGTTGAACTGCATCTGCGTGGGCAGCACCGCGACCTCGCGGCCGGTCAGCTCGGCGAAGGGCTTGAGCTTCTCGGCAAGCGTGGGGTCGGCGCTGAAGTCGGCCGGCGCCTGCAGGCCGCTCGCGGCGGCCCAGGCCTCCGCGCCGACCTTGGCCTCGACGGCCTTGCGCTGGTCTTCGAGGCTCTGCGGCACCGGCTCCTCGCTGGCGCTCGGCGACGCGCTGGCGCTCGGCGACGGGGTCGCGCTCGGGGTCTCCGACGGGGCGCCACCGCCCTGACCGCCGGACGGCGATGCCGTGGCCTCGGCGTTCGGGGTGGGGGTGGTGCTGCCGGTCGGGCTCGGGGTGGCGGCCGGGTCGGCGCTGTCGCTCGGGCTGGGCGCCGGCGAGGGGATCGCACCGCTGCCGTCGACGATCTTCAGGACCTTGCGGAAGCGCAGCTCGGCGGCGCTACCGATCTCGGTCAGGTCCCGGTTCTCGCCGGGCAGGGAGACCACGATGTTGCGGTCGCCCTCGGTGACCACCTCGGCCTCGGCAACGCCGTACGCGTTGACCCGGCTCTCGATGATCTGGCGGGCCTGTTCGAGGTTGTCCGCCGTCGGTGCCCGGCCGTCGAGGGTGTTCGTCGCCTCCAGCGTGAGCCGGGTGCCACCGACAAGGTCAAGACCGAGGCGCGGTTCGAGCCGGTCCTTCCAGCCTCCGCTGGCACCGCCCGCGAAGAACACCAAAAGATAGAGGACGACAAGGATGCCGCCCAGTACGGCCAATTGCCGTCCCGGGCGCATCTGTCCCTGAGGTGGTGCCACGGCTGTCCTGTCTCCCTGTGCGGTCGCGCCGCCGCAGGCGCGACGGCGGGTCGGCCGGTCTGCCCGGCCGACGATCTGCCTTCCGACGGCGCCCGGGGCTGACGCCGCCGCCTCTGATGGTCGACGCGGGGGGCGCGTGGACCGGACCGAGCCGGCGCGCCGACGCCCGGCGTCGGCC
Organism: Verrucosispora sp. ts21; assembly: GCF_002879555.1. Lineage (NCBI taxonomy): Bacteria > Bacillati > Actinomycetota > Actinomycetes > Micromonosporales > Micromonosporaceae > Micromonospora > Verrucosispora sp. ts21. The sequence goes on from NZ_PNOZ01000110.1 coordinate 6,627, forward strand.
TGCTATTCAGTTGTCACACCGCATTCCGGCGGTGGGTGCCCGACGGGGACGCGTGCGGGCTGTTCCCCACCCCGGCCGCACCGGCGTACCGGCAGGCCAGGGCGGGTGCAGTGCTCATTCCTTGACGGCGTCGGTTTCCTCGGCCACCGACTCCGTGGGGCGCTCCGCCTTGGTCACCACGCGGGCGATCGCCGGTCGGGCGTAACGGGTCTGCACTCCTGGGGCTACCTCGAGCAGGACGCTGTCGTCCTCGATCCCGGAGACCGTGCCGTACAACCCGCCGATGGTCACCACCTCGTCGCCGATGGACAGGCCGGACTGCATCGCCTCGGCCTCGCGGCGGCGCTTCTGCTGCGGGCGGATCATCATGAAGTACATGACGCCGAAGAGCAGCGCGATCATGAGGATCGGCGTGAAGCTGCCCGCTCCGCTGCCTTCTGCTGCGGCGTGAAACACAGTTGACGACCTTCCCATTGGCCCCCCGCCGGCACGTGGCACCGGAGCGGAGGCGGATTTTCACATCCTGTACAGACCGCGGCGAGTCTAGTCGCTGTATCTGGGAACGCCGAACGCGCCGCAGATCACGAACAGATCACGCCTCCCCCGTGTCCACGGAAAACAGATCGGGCGCGAGGGGAGCTTCAGCACCAAATGTACCATTTGGCGGCGTACGGCCCAGGTGTCGCCAAGCGGCCTCCGTCGCCACCCGGCCCCGCGGCGTACGGGCCAGCAGCCCGGCCCGCACCAGGAACGGCTCGCACACCTCCTCGACCGTGTCCGGCTGCTCCCCCACCGCCACCGCGAGGGTGGACAGGCCGACCGGACCGCCCCGGAACGAGTCGACCAACGCAGTGAGCACCGCCCGGTCCAGCCGGTCCAGCCCGAGCGCATCCACATCGTAGACCGTCAATGCGGAACGGGCGGTGTCGAGGGTGACCACACCGTCGGCGCGTACCTCGGCGTAGTCACGCACCCGGCGCAGCAGCCGGTTGGCGATCCGCGGGGTGCCCCGGGACCGGCCGGCGATCTCGGCCGCGCCGTCGTCGGTGATCGGCACGCCGAGAATGCGGGCCGAGCGGTGCAGCAGCGTCTCCAGGTCGGCCGGGGCGTAGAAGTCCAGGTGCGCGACGAAGCCGAACCGGTCACGCATCGGACCGGTCAGCAGACCGGACCGGGTGGTCGCGCCGACCAGGGTGAACGGCTCGACGTCCAGTGGGATGGCGGTGGCGCCGGGACCCTTGCCCACCACCACGTCGACCCGGAAGTCCTCCATCGCGCTGTAGAGGAGTTCCTCCGCCGGCTTGGCGATGCGGTGGATCTCGTCGATGAACAGCACATCGCCCTCGGCGAGGCTGGTCAGGATCGCGGCCAGATCACCGGAGCGCTCGATCGCCGGCCCGCTGGTCACCCGGATGCCCGCGCCCAGCTCCGCGGCGACGATGTTGGCCAGGGTGGTCTTGCCGAGGCCGGGCGGCCCCGAGAGCAGGATGTGATCCGGCGGCGAGCCGCGCCGCATCGCGCCCTGCAACAACAGGTCGAGCTGGTCACGGACCCGATGCTGGGCGATGAACTCGTCGAGGCGCTTGGGCCGGACGCTGACCTCGGCGTCCCGGTCCGCATCGTTGACGTACGCCGAGACCAGGCCGCTGTCGGGGCCGGTCACCAGATCATCCTCATTCGCGACTGCGGGGCTGGCAAACCCGGCTCACTCCTCGCGCTCATCGGGTCCGGCCCAGCAGCCGGATGGCCTGCTTGAGCAGCACCGGCACCGGCGGGGCGGCCCCGTCGACGGTCTCCGCGACCGCGGCGACCGCCTGGTCGGCCTGGCTCGCCGTCCAGCCGAGCCCGATCAACGCCTGGCGGACCTGCTCCGGCCAGGCGCCCCCGGTGACCCCGGCCGCGCCGTCGGCGCCCACCGGGACCGGGCCGATGCGGTCACGCAACTCCAGCACCAGCCGTTCGGCGCCCTTCTTCCCGATGCCGGGAACCCGGGTCAGCGCGGCGGTGTCGGCGTTGGCGATGGCTTTGCGTACCGCGTCGGGGGTGTGCACGGCCAGCACCGCCTGGGCCAGGCGAGGGCCAACCCCGCTCGCGGTCTGCAACAGCTCGAACAGCGCCTTCGCGTCGTCGTCGGCGAAGCCGTAGAGGGTGAGCGAATCCTCCCGGACGACCAGGCTGGTGGCCAGCCGGGCAGGCTGGCCGACCCGCAGGTCGGCGATGGTGCCGGGGGCACACTGCACGGCCAGGCCGACCCCACCGACCTCGATGACCGCATGGTCCGGGCCGGTGGCGGTCACCACGCCACGCACACTGGCGATCATCTCGCTCCTCCTCGTCTGACCCGGTCCGCGGCGGCGGCCAGCTTGGACCGGGTACCACCGCGCCACACGTGGCAGATGGCCAGCGCCAGGGCGTCCGCGGCGTCGGCCGGCCGGGGTGGCTCGGGCAGCCGCAACAGCCGGGTCACCATCGCGGTCATCTGCGCCTTGTCCGCCTGACCCGAGCCGGTCACCGCCGCCTTCACCTCACTCGGGGTGTACGTCTGCACCGGCAGCCCGGCCCGCGCCCCGGCAAGTACGGCGATCCCGCTGGCCTGGGCGGTGCCCATCACCGTCCGGACATTGTGCTGGCTGAACACCCGCTCCACGGCGACACTGTCCGGCCGGTGCTCGGCGACCAGGTCGGTGAGCGACCGGTCCAGGTGCAGCAGGCGGGTCGGCAGCTCATCGGCCGGATCGGTGTAGATCACGTAGTAGGCGACGAGCGTGCAGGGGCGACCCGGCACTCCCTCGACCACACCCACCCCGCACCGGGTGAGCCCCGGGTCGACGCCGAGCACCCGCACGCCTCCCCCTCCCAGCCGTCGAGCAGTACGTGTGTTCGACACCCTACCGATGCTCCTGCGGGGCCGCGCCCGGGGACACGCCCGGGCGACGGCACCGCCGCCACACCGGTGACGTCAACGGCGACGGAATGTAGCCGGAGGCCACCTGCCACCGTAGGAGTATGTGCGCGTACGCCATGTGCGCCCGGCCACCCAGCTCGTAGTTTCATGCGCCATGACGGCAGAACCCGTGGCGCGCCCCCACGTCGTGAACGTCGACCTCACCGGCCGCATTGCTGTGGTGACCGGCGGCGGCAGCGGCATCGGTCGGGCCTGCGCCCTACGGCTGGCCGTGGCCGGCGCCCAGGTGCTGGTGGTCGACCGCAACGCCGAGGCGGCCGAGCAGGTGGCGGCCGAGGCCGGCGGTCGGGCCGTGGGGATGGATCTGGCCGACGCCGCCGCGGTGGACCGGCTCGACGCCGAGGTGGACATCGTGGTCAACAACGCCGGCCTGCAGCACGTCGCCCCGATCCAGGACTTCCCGGTCGAACGCTTCGAGTACCTGCAGCGGGTGATGGTCGAGGCGCCGTTCCTGCTGATCCGGCGGGCGCTGCCGCACATGTACGCGCAGGGCTGGGGTCGGGTCGTCAACATCTCCTCGGTGCACGGGCTGCGCGCCTCGCCCTACAAGGCGGCGTACGTCGCGGCGAAACACGCCCTGGAAGGGCTGTCCAAGGTGGTGGCGCTGGAGGGCGCGGCGTACGGGGTGACGGCCAACTGCATCAACCCCGCGTACGTGCGCACCGCCCTGGTGGAGGGCCAGATCGCCGACCAGGCCGCCACCCACGGCATCCCGGAGACCGAGGTGATCGAGAAGATCATGCTGGCCCGGGCCGCGATCAAACGCCTGATCGAGCCGGACGAGGTGGCCGAACTGCTGGCCTACCTCTGCTCACCGCCGGCGGCGTTCATCACCGGCGCGTCGATCGCGCTCGACGGGGGCTGGACGGCGAACTAGTGTCCCCCCGCACAATGTCGGTCATGTCGTCGCCGCTGGAGTTCCTGGAACTGCTCGCCCGGGAAGCCGCTGCGGTCGAGTTCGAGGGTCCGCTGGTCGCCGCCCGCTCGGCCGGGCTGCCCGCCGACCAGATCGCCGAGCTGGAGCAGGCCAAGACGGTGGCGCTGCGGGTCCGCGCGCTGCTGGAGCGCCGCCGCCGCCGGGAGAGCGAACTGCTGAGCCTGTACGACACGGTCAGCGACCTGGCCGGGCTGCGTGACCTGGACGACGTGCTGCGGGCCATCGTGCACCGGGCCCGGCACCTGCTCGGCGCGGACGTCGCCTACATGACCCTCAACGACGCCGAACGCGGCGACACCTACATGCGCGTCACCGACGGCTCGGTGTCGGCCCGCTTCCAGCAGCTGCGGCTGCCGATGGGCGCCGGCCTCGGCGGGCTGGTGGCCCAGTCGGGCGCCCCGTACGTGACCGCGAACTACCCGCAGGACGAGCGCTTCCACCACACCCGGGAGATCGACGCCGGGGTGGGCGAGGAGGGGCTGGTGGCGATCCTCGGGGTGCCGCTGCGGCTCGGCTCCACAAGCATCGGCGTGCTCTACGCGGCGAACCGTTCGGCCCGGCCGTTCGTCCGCGAGGAGGTGGCGTTGCTGCTCTCGCTGGCCGCGCATGCCGCGGTGGCGATCGACACCGCGCGGCTGCTGGCCGAGACCCGGGCGGCGTTGGCGGAGCTGTCGTCGGCCAACACCACGATCCGGGCGCACAGCAGTTCCGTCGAGCGTGCCGCGGCGGCCCACGACCGGATGACCGCGCTGGTGCTGCGCGGGGGCGGGGTGGAGGACGTCGCCGCGGCGGTCACCGAGGTGCTGGGCGGGACGCTGCTGGCGTTGGACGCCGAGGGCCGGCTGCTGGCCCGGGTCGGTGCGCTCGACGAGCCGGACCGCGCCGACCTCGTGGAGGCGGTGGCCGCGTCCCGGACCGAGGGACGCAGCGTACGCCGGGGCGAGGTGTGGTACGCCGCCGTGGTGGCTGGTGCGGAGAACCTGGGTGCGCTGGTGTTGCACCCGGAGGGCGAACTGGCCGACGCCGAGCAGCGGATCCTGGAACGCGCGGCGCTGGTCACCGCGTTGCTGCTGCTGTTCCGACGCACCGTGGCCGAGGCCGAGGGCCGGGTCCGGGGTGAACTGCTCGACGACCTGATCGCCCGGCCGTTGCGCGACACCGACGCGCTGCGCAGCCGCGCCCGCCGCCTCGGGGTGGACCTGGACGCCCCGCACGTGCTGGTGGCGGTCGACGACGACGCGATCGCGGCCACCGGATCGGCCCGCCAGCGGGTGCTCTCCTGGGCCACCACGTACGCCTCGACCCGCGGTGGGCTGGCCGCGGCGCGCGACGGCCGGGTGGTGCTGATGCTGCCCGGGCAGGATGCCGGGGGCAGCGCCCGGGCCGTGTCACGGGACCTGTCCCGGATCACCGGCCGGCCGGTGACCGCCGGAGCGAGCGGCCCGGTCGCCGGGCCGACGTCGCTGGCCGCCGCCTTCCGGGAGGCCGACCGCTGCCTGGCCGCGCTGGGCGCGTTGGGCCGGGCCGGGCAGGGTGCGAGCACCGCCGAGCTGGGCTTCGTCGGACTGCTGCTGGGCACGGTCTCCGGCGACGGTGACGCCGACGTCAGTCAGTTCCTCGCCACCACCATCGGCCCGGTCGTGGACTACGACGCCCGCCGGGGCACCGCCCTGGTGCGGACGCTGGAGGCCTACTTCGGCGTCGGCGGCAGCCTGGCCCGGGCCGCCGAACTGCTGCACGTGCACGTCAACACGGTGACCCAGCGGCTGGAGCGGGTCGGGCAACTGCTCGGCGCGGACTGGCAGAAACCGGAGCAGGCGCTTCAGGTGCAGCTCGCGCTGCGGCTGCACCGGCTGCGTACCCCCGGGGGCTGACCCGGCTGCTCATCCCCTGGCCGCCGGCCCGCGACGACCGCGCGCGGCTCAGTGCTTGCCGTAATGCTGCCGGGTTTCCCGGATCGCCTCCTCGGCGGCGGCCCGCTCCTGCGGGGTGGTTCCCCGCCGGGCGGCCAACCAGGCCCGCAGCAGCTCCACCGCGATCGGCAGGACCGAGATCCCCACGATGCCGATCAGGATGAACTCGATGTTGGCCTTGACGAACGGGATCTGCCCGAGGAAGTAGCCCAGCACGGTCACCCCGGTGCCCCAGAGGATGCCGCCGATGACGTTGAAGATGACGAAGGTGCGGTAGTTCATCCGGCTCACCCCGGCCACGATCGGGGTGAACGTCCGCACGATCGGCACGAACCGGGCCAGCACGATGGAGCGCGCGCCGTACTTCTCGAAGAAGTCATGCGCCTTGAGCAGGTTCTCCTGCTTGAACAGGCGTGAGTTGGGTCGCCGGAACAGCGCCGGGCCGACCTTGCGACCGAACAGGTAGCCGACCTGGTCACCGGCGATCGCGGCGACGGTGATGAGCAGACACACCAGCCACAGCGGATATTTGAGGTACTGCCCGTCGGCGACCAGCAACCCGGTGGTGAACAGCAGCGAGTCACCCGGCAGGAAGAAGCCGATCAGCAGCCCGGACTCGGCGAAGACGATCACCAGGATGCCGATCAGCCCGAAGGTCGAGATCAGCCACTCCGGTTCGAGCCAGTCCGGCCCGAGGGCCAGGTCGATGACAGGCGAGGGCACGGAGACCTCCGATGGCGGCAACGATCCCGACGAGTGCGGGGCCGCCCGTAGTCTAGGCCGCTACCGACGCCTCGGGGCCCCGACACCGATACACACCGATGTCGTCATCCCGCACCGGATCGTCGTGCTCGTCCGCCGTCCGCGCCGACCCACAGCGGTGCGCGCCCCCGGCCTCAGCGGGCCTGGATGCCCGCCAGCACCTGGTCGACGACCCGCGCGGGCAGCGTCGTCTCGTCGAGGTCAGGGTTCCAGTTCAACATCCGTTGAATGAGCAGCGGGCCGGTGATCAGAGCCAGGGTGACCTCGACGTCGATGTCGGGGCGGAGTTCGCCGTCGCGGATGCCGCGCCGCAGCACCTCGCGCATCACCGCGCGGCGGGGCTCCACGATGCTCTGGTACAGCGCGTAGTGCTCGGCATTGCGTTTCACGTTGGGCACCAGACAGGGCATGATCTTCGCCGCGCGCGGGTCGATGTTCTGCCCGACCGCGCCGACCAGGGCGACGAGATCCTCCCGGACGGACCGACCGGACGGCTGCGGCGGCTCGCCCTTGAGGGTGCGCAGCGCGTCGTGCAGCAGCGCGTCCTTGCCCGCCCAGCGACGGTAGATGGTGGCCTTGCCGACCCCGGCCCGCGCGGCGATCGCCTCGACCGAGATCGCCTCGATCGTGCTGCCCTCGGCGAGGAGGTCCAGCGTGGCCTCGATGATCGCTTCGTCTGCGCGGACGCTCCGCGGCCGGCCGGGCGGCCGCGGAGCGTCTGCCGTGCTCGTCATGCCCGCATTGTTCCCGACGCTATGCGGTGCCGGCCAACTCGGGTTCACCGACCGCGGCCGGCGCGCCGGTGCCGGACCGGGTGGGCATCCAGCGCAACGCCACCAGGATGCCGGCGGCGGTGACCAGTGCGGCAAGCGCCGCCGACCAGTGCATCGCCGAGATGAAGGCGTCGTTGGCCGCCGTGATCAGCTGCGGCGCCGTCGGCCCGAGCTGACCAGCGGCGGCGTACGCCCCGGAGATCGACTCGCCGGCCGCCTCCCGCGCCTGCGGTGGCAGCTCGGTCAGGGCCGGGTCGATGCCGTTGCGGTAGCCCGCCGCGAGCACCGAACCGAGCACCGCCACGCCCAGCGCGGCGGCCACCTGGCGGATGGTGTTGCTGACCGCGGAGCCGACACCGGCCTTCTCCCTCGGCAACGCCGACATGATCGACTCGGTGGCCGGCGGCATGATGTTGGCCATCCCGGCGCCCTGGATGAAGAAGAACACGAGCACCACCCAGATCGGCGTGACCGCGTCGATGACGGCGAACGCGCCAAGCGCCACGGCGGACAGCACCAGCCCCACCACCGCGACCGCCCGAGGGCCGTACCGGCGCACCATGGCGGCGCTGCGCGGGGCGAAGAAGAGTTGGGCGACCGCGAACGGCAGGAAGATCAGGCCGGTCTGCAACGGGCTGTAGCCGCGTACCAGTTGCAGGTAGAACGAGCTGAAGAACATCACGCCCATGGCGGCGAAGAAGACCAGCCCGATCAGTGCCACCGGTACGGCGAAGCGCGGTTCCCGGAACAGGCGTACGTCAAGTGAGGGATGGCTGCTGCGCCGCTCGTGGGCGATGAACCAGGCCAGCACCGCCAGCCCGCCGACGATGGCGGCCCAGACCACCGGCCGACCGAAGCCGTGCTCGCCGCCGTCGATGATGCCGTACGTCAACGTGACCAGGCCGACCACCGACAGCGCGACACCGAGCACGTCGATGCGCCCCGGGTTCGGATCCCGCGACTCCGGCACCAGCAGCGCCACCAGGACGACGCCGAGCGCGACGACCGGCACGTTGATCAGGAAGACCGAACCCCACCAGAAGTGCTCCAGCAGCAGGCCGCCGAGGATCGGGCCGATCGCCATCGCCAACCCGACCGCGCCGGCCCATATCCCGATGGCCCGTCCCCGCTCCCGCGGGTCGAAGACGTTGGAGATGATCGACAGAGTGGCCGGCATGATGGCCGCACCGCCGGCGCCCATCAGCGCGCGGGCGGCGATCAACTGTGCGGGGCTCTGCGCGTACGCGGACAGCAGCGACGCCAGACCGAACAGCACCAGGCCGATGAGCATCATCCGGCGGCGACCGGCCCGGTCACCGAGCACGCCGAAGGTGAACAGCAGCCCGGCGAAGACAAGCGTGTAGGAGTTGATGAACCATTCGAGCTCGCCGTGGCTGGCGCCGAGTCCGTGTACCGGATCGGCGAGCGTCCGCAGCGCGACGTTGAGGATGGTGTTGTCCAGGACGACCACGAGCAGGCTGATCACCAGCACTCCGAGGATCGCCCACCTCCTCGGATGTCCGGTGTTCGCATTCGGCGGCATTCCCCGCACCCCCCGCTTTTCGATACGGTCGCGTCCGTAATCGCCACCTGAGCGTAGGCTCGACATTATCGATACGGAACCGTTTCGTATCTAATGTGACCGCCGTCACATGACGGGACAGGCGACCTCCACTGCACGTGCACCCTGCGCGCTCCGGGTGCGCTTGCTGCTGTCCCGGCGACAACAGATGCACCCGGAGCCGCTTCACGGGCCCGGGAGGTGCTGGGCCGGCCATCACGGGTGACTTGGCCAGCCTGCCCGCAGCCAGGTGCGGGATTGGGGCCTTTGTCCGGAATCGGCGGGCGCTGGGTGGCCCCTGGGCGGAATCCTCGGCGGGTGGGTGGCGTTGTAATGCATGGCTGACGAAGTAGGGGCCACGTAGGCGCCGACCACGCATCGGTGACCAGCGCGATCCTCCCCCACGGCCCCGACCGACGGCCCAGGGAATGAGCCGGCCCGCCCGGTCGTTACACCTGGACCCGGCACCACGACGGGCTTGCACCGTACGCGTCGGCGACGCCTCCCCCAGCGCATCGCAGAACGCCGTACCTGTGGTTTTGCCGCTCCCCTGATCCTCCGCGCCCTTGCCGGCGCCCGCGCCCATCCCCCCCGCGCGGACATCACCCCCGAATGGAGCTTTGATCATGAACACCATGCTGCGTAAGAGCGTCCTCGCCATCGCCGGTCTCACCG
>NZ_PNOZ01000111.1:0-16188 GCF_002879555.1 Verrucosispora sp. ts21
GCCCCAGCCCCAGCCCCAGCGATCATGCACTTCCCGTCGCCGTTGTGCCACTTTTGCCCCGATCTGAGGGGACCAAAAGTGCAAGATCGACGCAGACTGGGGGGTTAGGGGTGGGTTAGGTCTTTGGCTATGAGTTCGGCGATTTGGGTGGTGTTGAGGGCGGCGCCCTTGCGGAGGTTGTCGCCGGTCACGAAGAAGTCGAGGGCGCGGGGGTCGTCGAGGGCGCGACGGATCCGGCCGACCCAGGACGGGTCGGTGCCGACGGCGTCGATCGGCATGGGGAACTCGCCGGCCGCCGGGTCGTCGACCACGATCACGCCGGGCGCGTTGCGCAGCACCTCGCGGGCACCGTCGGTGTCGATCTCCGTGGCGAAGACCGCGTGCACCGCCACCGAGTGGCCGGTCACCACCGGCACTCGTACGCAGGTGGCGGAGACCTTCAGGTCGGGCAGGCCGAGGATCTTGCGCGACTCGTCGCGCAGCTTCATCTCCTCGGACGACCAGCCCTCGTCGGCCAGCAGGCCGGTCCACGGCACCACGTTGAGGGCCAACGGCGCGGGGAAGGGACCGAGGTCGTCGCCGACCGCCTGCCGTACGTCGCCGGCGCGGGAGCCCAGCGCACGGTCGCCGGCCACCTTGGTCAACTGGTCGTGCAGGGTGTCCGCACCGGCCTGACCGGCCCCGGAAACCGCCTGGTACGAGGCAAGCACCAGCTCACGAAGTCCGTACTCGCGGTGCAGCGGCGCGACCGCGATGATCATCGCAAGGGTGGTGCAGTTGCCGTTGGCGACGATGCCCCGCGGCCGGTCCCGCAGTTGCTCGGGATTGATCTCCGGCACGACCAACGGGACGTGCGGGTCCATCCGGAAGGCACCGGAGTTGTCCACCACGACCGCGCCCCGGCGTACGGCGATGGGCGCCCAGTGTGCGGCGACCTCGTCCGGTACGTCGAACATCGCGACGTCGACGCCGTCGAGCGCCTCCTCGGTCAGCGCCTGGACGGTGAGGTCCTCGCCCCGGCAGCGCACCTTGCGCCCGGCCGACCGTTCCGAGGCCAGCAGGCGGATCTCGCCCCAGACGTTGCGACGCCCGGTGAGCAGCTCACACAGGACCGTGCCGACGGCTCCCGTCGCCCCGACCACGGCCAGGGTGGGCAGCCCGGCCACCCGCCCTACCGTCCCGTCCCCGCGTACACCACGGCTTCGGTGTCGCCGCCGAGGTCGAAGGCCTCGTGGATGGCGCGGACCGCAGCGTCCAGGTCGGTGTCCCGGCAGACCACGGAGACCCGGATCTCCGACGTGGAGATCATCTCGATGTTGACGCCGGCCTGGCCCAGCGCGGCGAAGAAGCCGGCGGCGACACCGGGGTGCGAGCGCATCCCGGCACCGATCAGGGAGACCTTGCCGACGTGGTCGTCGTAGAGCAGGCCCTTGAAGTTGACCGACTCCTGGATCTTGCTCAGCGCTGCCATCGCGGTGGGGCCGTCGGCCTTGGGCAGGGTGAAGGAGATGTCCGTGCGACCGGTGCCCTCGGTGGAGACGTTCTGCACGATCATGTCGATGTTGATCTCGGCGCTCGCCGCGGTGTCGAAGATCCGCGCCGCAGCGCCCGGCTCGTCGGGCACCCCGACGATCGTGATCTTGGCTTCGCTGCGGTCGTGAGCCACTCCGGTGATCAGTGCCTGCTCCACTGGAAGCTCCTCTATCGATCCGGTGACCATCGTGCCGGTGTTTGTCGAGTATGACGAACGGACGTGGATCGGCAGCCCCGCCCGGCGGGCGTACTCCACGCTGCGCAGGTGCAGGACCTTGGCGCCGCAGGCGGCCAGCTCCAGCATCTCCTCGTAGGTGATCTGCTTGATGTGCCGGGCGTTCGGCACGATCCGCGGGTCGGCGGTGAAGACGCCGTCCACGTCGGTGTAGATCTCACAGACGTCGGCGTTCAGCGCGGCGGCCAACGCCACCGCAGTGGTGTCCGAACCGCCCCGCCCCAGCGTGGTGACGTCCTTGGTGTCCTGGGAGACGCCCTGGAAGCCCGCGACGATCACCACGGCACCCTCGTCGAGCGCGCCCTTGAGCCGCCCCGGAGTGACGTCGATGATCCGCGCCCGACCGTGCACCGAGGTGGTGATCACGCCGGCCTGCGAACCGGTGAACGAGCGGGCCTCGTAGCCCAGGTTGTGGATGGCCATGGCGAGCAGCGCCATGGAGATCCGCTCACCGGCGGTGAGCAGCATGTCCAGCTCGCGACCGGGCGGCAGCGGACTGACCTGGTTGGCCAGGTCGAGCAGCTCGTCGGTGGTGTCACCCATCGCGGAGACCACGACCACCACGTCGTCGCCGGCCTTACGGGCGGCGACGATCCGCTCGGCCACCCGCTTGATCCGCTCGGCGTTCGCGACGGAGGATCCGCCGTACTTCTGCACCACGAGTGCCACGACGGCGCACTCCCTCCCGGTTGCCCTGAGCGTGCCGCTGCCGGGCGGCACTCAGGCTGAGCGTGCCGACGCCGCCGGCACCGGTGGCCGGCGGCGCGGGTCGGTCGATGCCAGCGTATCGGTCTGCTCTGACCGCCGGGTCAGGTGATCCCACGATCCGGCCCGGCTACGCGGGCGACGTGGCGCGCGACACGCCGGAAACGGGAGCATGCCCGGGGGGTGTCCGCGCGACGCCCTCAACGCCGAGAATGACCGGGTGTACGCCCACCGGGTCGCCCCGTTCGTGTTTGCCCTGTCCGTGCTGCTCGCCGGCTGCTCGACCGATCCGCCCGCAGATCCGCCGCCGCCGACCTCGGCGCCTCGCCCGGTGGGGATGGACGCCGCCCGCGACGAGTTGGCCGCGCACGCCGCCGCCGCCCAGGATCGGCACCTGGTCGCCCGCTACGCGCTGCGGGTCGACGGCGAGGCGGACCGGTTGATCCTGGTCACCAGCGCGAACGACGGCAGTTGGCGGGTGGATGTGCCCGGCGGTGCGCTCGGCGGCACGGCCGACATCTCGCTCGCGGCCACGACCGACGGGCTGTTCCAGTGCGCGCTGCCCACGCCGACCCGACCGGAGCCGGCCAGTTGCGTACGCCTGGGCGAGCGGGACGACACCCTGCCACGCCGGCTCGACCCCCGGGTGCAGCACCCGTTCACGGACTGGCTGGACGTGCTGACCGACCGGCGCGCTCCGCTGTCCGTCTCACCGGCCATGGCACCCGCCGGGGCCAGCGGCTCCTGCTACTCCGTGGAGACCACCGCGGCGTCGATCAATCCGCCGCTGGACGTGGGGATCTACTGCTTCGACGCCGACGGCACCCTCACCGCGGTACGCGCGGCGTTCGGCACCCTGACGCTGGCCGCGACGCCGGAGCCGGCCCCGGCCTCGGTGCAGTTGGCCGGGCCGGTGGTGGAGGGTGAGCCGCTGGGCCTGGCCGCGCCCACCGACGCACCCTCGACGGCGGAAGCACCGCCAGCGGCGGACGCACCGACGACGGCGGACGGCGACCCGACCGGCACCGGAACGCCCTGACGGCATATCCGTTACGGGTGCTTTTCCCCACATCCACCCGCCCGGACCAAAGTGATCAAATCCCCCATAGGGGACACTGGTCGCATGACCGACCTCACCCCGTTACTGGCGTTCCGGTGGAGCCCCCGGGCCTTCGATCCGTACGCCGAACTGACCCGAGCCGAGGCGGCGACGTTGCTGGAGGCGGCCCGCTGGGCACCCTCGGTCGACAACGGGCAGCCGTGGCGGTTCGCGGTCGGTCACCGCGACGACGACACCTTCAAACGAATCCTGGTCAACCTGCCGCCCGGCGAGCAGCGCTGGGCCGGACGGGCCAGCCTGCTGCTGCTCGTCGCGCACCCCCGCACCGGACACCCCATGGCCGCGTACGACCTGGGTCAGGCGGTGGCCCACCTCACCGTGCAGGCGACCGCGCTCGGCCTGTACGTCCGCCAACTCACCGACCTGGATCGGGCGGGCCTGGCGACCGACCTCGACCTGGCCGACGACCTGCGACCGTACGTGGTGGTCGCGGTCGGGAAGTTGGGCGATCCGCTGAGCCTGCCGGCCGACCTGGTGCCCCACGAGACGGGTCTGCGCCACCGCCGCCCGCTCGGCGAAATGGTCCTGACCTGCGACGATGCGCTTCGGTGACCGACAGATGCGAATTGCGTCTCATATCGCGGACCCACCTTCCCACTATCACCCCCATCACGTAGGGTGACTCTGTCATGTGGCAGGCGAGCCTTCTCCTTGGTCGCCGCGACGAGGCCTGACGGCCGGCACCTCGTCGCGGAGTCGAACCGCGCCGCCAGCACTGTCCCGGACCTTCCCTCTCGGCACCGCTGCCGACAGCCACTGCTGACGTCACATGACCCAGGAGACTTTCGCCATGGCTCACCAAGCCAGCATCACCGACATCGATCCCATCGCCCGCCAGCGTCCCAGCGGGATGCCGTACCGCCGTTATGAGCCGTACCGGCAGCAGTTCCGGATCGATCTGCCCGACCGCACCTGGCCCACCCGGCACGTCGAGGCCGCCCCCCGCTGGTGCGCGGTCGACCTGCGCGACGGCAACCAGGCCCTGATCGACCCGATGTCGCCGGAGCGCAAGCGCCGGATGTTCCAACTGCTGGTCCAGATGGGCTACAAGGAGATCGAGGTCGGCTTCCCGTCGGCCAGCCAGACCGACTACGACTTCGTCCGGCAGCTGATCGAGCAGGACCTGATCCCCGAGGACGTGACGATCCAGGTGCTGACCCAGTGCCGGGAGCACCTGATCGACCGGACCTTCGAGTCCCTGCGTGGCGCGCGGCGGGCGATCGTGCACTTCTACAACTCCACCTCGACCCTGCAGCGTCGGGTGGTGTTCGGACTGGACCGCGACGGCATCGCCGACATCGCCACCACCGGCGCCCGGCTCTGCCAGAAGTACGCCGAGATCCACACCCCGGACACCGACATCCACTACGAGTACTCGCCCGAGTCGTACACCGGCACGGAGCTGGAGTACGCGCTGGAGGTCTGCGCGAAGGTCATCGAGGTGATCGACCCGACGCCGGACCACAAGCTGATCATCAACCTGCCGGCCACCGTCGAGATGGCCATGCCGAACGTGTACGCCGACTCGATCGAGTGGATGCACCGGCACCTGCCCCGCCGCGACAGCCTGGTGCTCAGCCTGCACCCGCACAACGACCGAGGCACCGGGGTCGCCGCTGCCGAGCTGGGCCTGCTGGCCGGGGCGGACCGGATCGAGGGCTGCCTGTTCGGCAACGGCGAGCGCACCGGCAACGTCGACCTGGTCACGCTGGGCCTGAACCTGTTCTCGCAGGGCATCGACCCGATGATCGACTTCTCCGACATCGACGAGGTCAAGCGGGCCGTCGAGTACTGCAACCAGCTGCCCGTGCACGAGCGGCACCCGTACGCCGGTGACCTGGTCTACACCGCCTTCTCCGGCTCCCACCAGGACGCCATCAACAAGGGCTTCGCCGCGCTGAACGCCGACGCGGCGGCGGCCGGCGTACCTGTCGACGAGTTCACCTGGGCGGTGCCCTACCTGCCGATCGACCCGAAGGACCTGGGCCGCAGCTACGAGGCGGTCATCCGGGTCAACTCGCAGTCCGGCAAGGGCGGCGTCGCGTACATCATGAAGACCGAGCACCAACTGGACCTGCCCCGCCGGCTCCAGATCGAGTTCTCCGGGGTGGTGCAGCAGGTCACCGACCACGACGGTGGCGAGGTCGCCCCGGAGACCATGTGGCAGATCTTCGCCGCGCAGTACCTGCTCGACCACCAGAGCGACCCGCGCGTGACCCTGACCGAGTACGCCATCGGCACCGCCGACGGCAAGGTCGAGATCACCGCGCAGGTCGACGTCGCCGGGAAGCCGCAGGCGCTGACCGCGATCGGCAACGGCCCGATCGACGCGTACGTCAACGCGCTGGGCTCGACCGGAGTGGCGGTACGGGTGCTCGACTACCACGAGCACGCGCTCTCCTCCGGCGGCGACGCGCAGGCCGCGGCGTACGTCGAGTGTGAGGTCGACGGTCGTACGGTCTGGGGCGTCGGCATGGACGCCAACATCGTCACCGCCTCCATCAAGGCAGTCACCAGCGCCGTCAACCGCGCCCACCGCTGAGGTGCAAGGAAGGGCCCCTTGTTAACGCATTCTGCATAGCAGGGGGCCCCTGTTAACGTCGCAGCCCCAGTCCTCACCCCTCGCGGGGTGGACGGTGCACGAACACTGCGGCGATGGCCGCCCCGGCCAGCAGCAGCCCGGCACACCAGAGCAGGGCCCCTCGGTAGGCGGCGGTCAGTTCGGTCGGCTGCGCGTACCCGGTGCCGGAGAGCCCGACCAGCAGCGGCAGGGCGGCGACCGCGAGCAGCCCGCCCACCCGGGACGCGGCGTTGTTGAAGCCGCTGGCCACCCCGGCGAACCGGTCGGCGACCGCGGCCAGGACCGACGCGGTCAGCGGCGCCACCACCATGGTCAGCCCGAGCCCGAACAGCGCCGCTCCGGGCAGCACCTGCCGCCAGTAGGACGTCCCCGGGCCGACCTCGCGCAGCAGCAGCAGGCCGACAGCGGCCAGCGCCGGCCCCACGGTCAGCAGCAGCCGTGGTCCGATCTTCGCCGACAGCGCACCCGCCACCGGTGAGCCGACAAGCAGCAGCAGGGTCATCGGCACCAGCGCCAGCCCGGTCACGAACGCCGACCAGCCGACCACGTTCTGCAGGTAGACCGCGATGAAGAAGGTGAACCCGCCGAGCGCGGCGTAGACCAGCACGGTGAAGATGTTCAGCACCGAGAACAGCTGGCTGCCGAACAGCCCGGTCGGCAGCATCGCCGTCTCGCCGCGCCGCCGCTCCACCAGCACGAACGCCACCGCGGCGAGCACCGCGACCACGGCCGCCCCGGCCACCGGCGGCGATTGCAGGCCCCGACCCGGCGCGTCGACCAGGGCGTACGTGACACCGGCCAACGCGACCGCACCCAGCAGCGCACCGGCGACGTCGAAGCGTCGGCCCCGCTCGCCGGTCCCACGGGTCCGCGAGGTGCTCTCGTCCCGACTCTCCGGCATCCAGCGCAGGGCGGCCAGCACCACGAGCACCGCCAGCGGCACGTTCAGGAAGAAGATCCACCGCCAGGAGAGGGCGTCGATCAGCCAGCCGCCGAGGAGCGGGCCGAGTGCCGTGGAGACCCCCGACAGGCCCGACCAGACTCCGATCGCCTTCGCCCGTTCGTCGGGATGGAAGCTGGACTGCAACAACGACAGCGAACCGGGTGTCAGCAGGGCCGCGCCGGCACCTTGCAGCAGGCGGGCGGCGATCAGCCAGTCGGTCCGCAGGGCCAGTCCGCAGAGCGCCGACGCGCCGGTGAACCACAGGACGCCGATCAGGAAGACCCGTCGCCTGCCGAACCGGTCGCCGAGCGCGCCTCCGAGCAGGACGAACGCGGCCAGGGTCAGCAGGTACCCGTTGACCGTCCACTGTAGGCCGGAAACCGACGCGTCGAGGTCGGCGCCGAGCCTGGGCAGGGCCACGTTGACCACGGTGGTGTCCAGAAAGGCCATGCCGGAGGCGAGTACGGCGGCGGCGAGGGTGCCCCGGCCGGCTGCCGTACTCATCCGTAGGGCGGGTGCGGGTTCAGGCATGCCTACCAATCTGCCGTGCGCCATCTGCCAGACACCACGAAACGCCAAAACACCGTACGGGTACTGTGCGGGATCGGCGAATACCCGCAAGCTGGAGAGGTGTCGTCTGTGCGTACCAGATCAGGACCCCGCGCCCTGGGGGCGCTCGCGCTCGTCGCGGCGCTGACCCTCGGCGCAGCCGGGTGTGTTCCGCTCGACGAGGTGCCGGACGCCTCGTCGAGCAGCGGCGGTGGCACCGCCAACCAGATGCTCTCGGAGTTGACCGTCGCCGAGGCCAACCCGATGCGCGGCTACAGCCGCAAGCGCTTCCCGCACTGGCGTAAGACCGGCCAGAACTGCGACGTCCGCGACACGGTGCTGGAGCGCGACGGCAAGGGCATCAAACGTTCGGGCTGCAACGTTGTCGGTGGTCAGTGGGAGAGCGTGTACGACGGCCGCAGCTTCACCGATCCCCTGCAGGTCGACATCGACCACATGGTTCCGCTGGCAAACGCCTGGCGTTCCGGAGCCGACGAGTGGGACGACACCAAGCGGGGCGATTTCGCAAACGATCTTGACCGGCCGCAGCTTTTCGCGGTTTCCGCCTCTTCCAACCGGGCAAAGGGTGACCAGGATCCGTCCCAGTGGAAACCGCCGAGCCAGTCATATTGGTGCCAATACGCCCACGACTGGGTGGCGGTCAAGCACCACTGGCAGCTGACGGTGACCAGTGCCGAGAAGGCCGCACTTACCGACATGTTGGAGGGCTGCACATGGGAGAGCAAGCCGTAACCGGAGCGGCCGACGACCCGACGTCCGAGCGTACGCAGGACGCCGACGCAGCAGACGCGGTGGCGGATGGCGGTCCGGGCCCGACCACGGCCGGGATGACCGCCGACGGCGCCGCCGCGAGCGAGGTCGAGGTACCGGGTGCCGGCATGATCGCCGACGCCGGGGGCGCGAGCGGCCCGCAGAGCCGCACGACGGACATCGTGCCCGGACCGGGCGGGGTGATGACCGACGAGGTCGGCGTGGTCACCGGTGAGCTGACCCTGCGCACCGAATTCGCCGACGGCCAGGTCACGCTGCACGTTCAGTACAAGGAAGCGGACGAGTGGTACGTGGTCAGCGGCGGCAAGGCTGCGCTGAACGACGCCGCCGGCCTGGACGCGGTGCACGACATCGCGGTCGGCCTGCTGAACCGCCCCGAGGGCTGAACCTGCCCCGGGCGCTGAGCCTGCCCGAGCGTCGCAGACGTTAAAAAGGGCCCCTTCCTATACGCCAGGCGTTAGGAAGGGGCCCTTCCTTACACGAAGGAGCCGGGTTCGCTGGGGGCGGAGACGGTGTCGGGCTCCTCGCCCTCACCCGCCGGCCTGACGATCTCCACGCTCACCTTGTGCGGACGCAGTTCACCGCTGGCGATCCGCTCCGCGAAGTGGCAGGCGACCCGGCTTTCGCCGATCTCCCGCAGCACCGGACGCTCGTCCGCGCAGCGGGTCGGCTGCGCCCACGGGCACCGGGTGTGGAAGCGGCAGCCCGCCGGCGGATTGGCCGGCGAGGGCAGGTCACCGGCGAGCAGGATGCGCTCGCGCCGGTCCTCGACGTCGGGGTCCGGCACCGGCACCGCCGACATCAACGCCCGGGTGTACGGGTGCAGCGGCTCGGTGTAGAGCCGGTCACCGGGCGCCTCCTCCACAAGTGCGCCCAGGTACATCACGCCGACCGTGTCGGAGATGTGCCGGACCACCGCCAGGTCGTGCGCGATCACCAGGTAGGTCAGGCCGAGGCTGTCCTGCAACTCGTCGAGCAGGTTGACCACCTGGGCCTGGATCGACACGTCAAGCGCGGAGACCGGCTCGTCGGCGACGATCAGCTCCGGCCCCAGCACCAGGGCACGGGCGATGCCGATGCGCTGCCGCTGTCCGCCGGAGAACTCGTGCGGGTAGCGGGACAGCGCCCAGCGGGGCAGCCCGACCTTGTCCAGCGTCTCCGAGATGATCTTCCGGCGCTCCTCCCGGCTGCCGCCGATGCCGTGCGTCTGGAGGCCCTCGGTCAGGATCGATTCGATGTTCTGCCGGGGATCGAGGCTGGACATCGGATCCTGGAAGATCATCTGCATCCGCTTGCGCATGGCGCGCAGCTTGTTCGGTGCGAGGGTGGTCAGCTCGACACCGTCGAAGCTGACCTGCCCGGCGGTCGGCGGGTTGAGCTGGAGCAGCGCCCGCCCGAGGGTGGACTTGCCGCAACCCGACTCACCGACCAGCCCGTAGGTCTTGCCCCGCGCGATGCGCAGGTCGACGCCGTCGACCGCCTTGACGTGGCCGACCGTACGGTCGAACAGCACTCCCCGCTTGATCGGGAAGTGCACCTTCAGGTCCCGTACCTCGACGAGGATGTCGCTGTCGGTCATGGCTTCTCCTCCTCGCGCGGCGCCGGCACCTGGCCACCGGCCGAGGTCGCCTCGCCGGATGCCGCCGGGTCGACGGATGCCGCCGGGTCGACGGGTGCTGCCGGGTCGACGGGTGCTGCTGCCGGGGTCGCGCCCGCCGGCGGAGCCGGGTTGACGCAACGGTAGCTGCGGCCGTCGTGAGCCGACACCAGCTCCGGCGGCTGGCCCACACACGCATCCACCCGTCGGGTGCAGCGCGGGGCGAAGGCACAACCCTCCGCCCAGGGCAGCAGATCCCGTACCGAGCCCGGGATGGGGGTGAGCCGCTCGCCACGTCCGGCGTCCAGACGCGGCACCGACCCGAGCAACCCCACGGTGTACGGGTGCCTCGGCTCGCGGAACAGCGGACGCCGTCGGGCGGTCTCCACCACCCGGCCGCCGTACAGGACGTTGATCGTGTCGCACATGCCGGCCACCACACCGAGATCGTGGGTGATCATCACCAGCGCGGTGCCGGAGTCGCGGACCAGGTCCTTGAGCAGTTCCAGGATCTGCGCCTGGATGGTGACGTCCAGGGCGGTGGTCGGCTCGTCGGCGATCAGCAGGCGCGGCTGGCAGGCCACCGCCATGGCGATCAGGGCCCGCTGCCGCATCCCACCGGAGAGCTGGTGGGGATATTCCTTCAGCCGCCGCTTCGGGTCCGGGATGCCCACCCGGTCCAGCAACTGGGCGGCTTCCTTCGCCGCCGCGTCACCCTTCATCCCGCGGTGCCGGGTCAGCACCTCGGTGACCTGGAGGCCGATCGGGATGACCGGGTTCAGCGACGACAGCGGGTCCTGGAAGATCATCGCGATGTCCCGACCCCGGATGTCGCGCCGGGACCGGTCGTCGAGTTGCAGCAGGTCGGTGCCGTCGAAGACGGCCTTGCCGCCCACCGTCAAGCCGGGTTGCTTGGGCAGCAGCCCCATGATGGCCAGCGAGGTCACCGACTTGCCGCAGCCGGACTCGCCGACCAGGCCGACCACCTCACCGGTGTCGACCGTGAAGGAAACCCCGTCGACGGCGCGTACGGTGCGTTGACCACGCCGGGCGAAGCTGACCGAGAGGTCTTCCACTTCAAGTAGTGCCATTTTTCTACTTCCGCAGCTTCGGGTCGAGGGCCTCACGCATCGCCTCACCGAGCAGGGTGAAGCCCAGCGCGGTGATGATGATGGCAACCGCCGGGTAGATGGCCAGTGCGGGCCGAATGCCGAGCCACGGCTGCGCGTCGGCAAGCATGACGCCCCACTCGGGTACGGACGAGTCCGGGTTACCGAGGCCGAGGTAGGACAGGGCGGCGGCCTCGATGATCGCGGTGGCGAGCGTCAGCGTGGCCTGCACGATGACCGGGGCCAGCGAGTTCGGCAGCACGTGCGCCAGCGCGATCCTCGACTTGCTGACGCCGAGCGAGGTGGACGCCAGCACGTATTCCTTGTTGGACTGGACGATCATCGAGCCGCGCAGCAGCCGGGCGAAGATCGGCACCGAGACCATACCGACGGCGATCATGACGGTGATCAGGCTCGGCCCGAGCAGCGCCGCGATGCTCACCGCGAGCAGCAGGCTGGGCAGCGCCAGCAGCATGTCGATGAAGCGCATCAGGGTGGCGTCCACCATGCGGCCCCACCGGCCACCGAGACCGGCGGCGGCACCCGCCACACCGCCGATCAGCGCGCCGAGCGCCAGACCGATCAGGGTGGCGACCACACCGACCAGCAGGGTCTGCCGGGCTCCGATGATCATCCGGCTGAACACGTCCCGACCCTGGTGGTCGTAGCCGAGCCAGTGTTCGGAGGAGGGGCCGGGGATGAGGCCCTGCCCCACCTTGACCACACCCTCGCGGATGCCCATCGTGTCCTTCGGGCCGTACGGCACGAAGAACGGCCCGAAGATGGCGACCAGGACGAAGATGGCCAGGATGACCGCGCCGACGATGGCGGCCGGGTTACGTCGCAACCGGCGGAACGCGTCCTGCCAGAGGCTGACCCCGCGCTCGTCCTCCCGGGCGGCCAGTTCGGCGAGGCGGTCGATCTTCTCGCGCTTCTTCCCGCTGATGATCGTCATCGGACCCTCACCCTCGGGTCGATCAGGCTGTACGAGAGGTCCACGATCAGGTTCACCATGACGTAGACCACTGCGATGATCATGATGAAGCCCATCAGGACGGGATAGTCACGGTTACTGATGGCCTCGGCGAGGAAGGCTCCGATCCCGCTGAAGGCGAAGACCGTCTCGGTGAGCACCGCCCCGGAGAGCAGACCGCCGGTGAGCAGACCGATCGAGGTGGCCACCGGCAGCATCGCGTTGCGCAGCACGTGTCGGCGGCGTACGACGTTCTCGGTCAGGCCCTTGGCCTCGGCGGTGCGGACGAAGTCCTCGCCGAGCACTTCGAGCACGCTGGCCCGGGTGATCCGGACGATGATCGCCAACGGGATGCTGGCAAGTGCCATGCCCGGCAGGACCAGATGCCAGAGCGCGTCGGCGGCGGCGTCCCACTCCCGGGTCATCAGCCCGTCCAGGACGAAGAAGTTGGTGATCCGGGTGGCGCCGAGAATCGGGTCCTGTCGGCCGCTGGAGGGGAACCAGCCGAGATTCTCCGAGAAGATCGCCTTGAGCACGTACGCCAGGAAGAAGACCGGGATGCAGATGCCGATCAGCGATCCACCGACGGACGCGTAGTCGAGGAACCGGCCGCGCCTGCGGGCGGCCAGGTAGCCCAGCGGGATGCCGATGCCGATCGCGATCACCATGGCGGTGATGGTCAGCTCGATCGTGCCGGGGAAGCGCTGGAGGAACTCGGTGGTCACCTCGCGCTTGGTGGAGATGGAGGTGCCGAGGTCGAGGCGGATCATCCGCTTCACGAACCGGCCGTACTGGATCAGGATCGGCTCGTCGAGGCCGAGGTTACGGCGGATGGCGGCCCGCATCTCAGGCGTGCCCCGCTCGCCGAGGATGGCGGTCTCAGGGCCGCCCGGCAGCCGCCGGAGCCAGATGAACAACAGAATGGAGAGCCCGAACAGCGTGGGTATCAGCTGTAGCAGGCGTCTGATGATGAACCGGAACACGGCGGCCTCGGAGGGGTGCTGAGGATCGCGGGCGGACGCTGTGGGTAACAGCGCCCGCCCGCGGTCGGTGCTTCAGGTCAGGACTTGAACTCGGCGGTGGAGAACCGCTCGTCGGTGAGCGGGCTCGCCTTGACCCCGGTCACGTCCTTGCCGAACACGATGGCCGGCGGCGAGTGCGAGATCGGCACACCGGGCAGGAAGTTCATGATGTCGGCGTTCAGCTCCTTGTAGAGCGCGACCCGCTCCGCCATGTCGGCGGTGCTGTCAGCCTTCTTGAACTTCTCGAACAGGGCCGGGTTGTTGAAGCCCCACTCGTCCTTCTGCCGGTCGAAGAACGTACCGATGAAGTTGTAACCGTCGCCGTAGTCGCCGGTCCATCCGAGGAAGTGGATGTCGTGCTTGTCACCGGAGGTGGTGGCGTTGAGGTAGTCCGGGCTCCACTTGAGCGGGATCGCCTCGATCTTGATGCCAGCCGCCTGGAGGTCCGCCGAGATCAGCTCGAACAGGTCCTTCGGGTTCGGCATGTAAGGCCGGGTGACCTCGGTCGGGTAGTGGAACCGCAGGGTCAGGTCCGACGCACCGGCCTCGGCCAGCAGCGCCTTGGCCTTCTCGACGTCGTACTCGTACTTGGTGACGTCGCCGTTCCAGCCCTCGACGGTGTCGGGGAAGAAGTTCACCGCGACCTGGGCGCCCGGAGGCAGCTTCGAGTCGACCAGGGCCTGGCGGTTGATCGCGTGCGCGAGCGCCTGCCGGACCTTGAGGTCGGCCAGCTTCGGGTTCCCCTTCTGGTTGATCGCCAGGTAGAGGATGTTGAAGGCCGGACGGGTCAGGACGTTGAAGCCCTCGCCCTTCAGCGGCTCGACGTCGGCCGGGCCGACCAGGTCGTAGCCCTGGATGCCACCGGAACGCAGTTCCTGCTTACGGGCGTTCTCGTCCGAGATGGTCTTGAAGATCAGGGTCTTGAGCTTGGCCTTCTCGCCCCAGTAGTCCTCGTTCCGCTCCAGGGTGAGCGTCTTGTTCGGGACGTCCCAGGCCTTGAACTTGAACGGGCCGGTACCGGTCGGGTGCGCGGTCGCGTACTCCGGGTACTTGATGTCATCCGCGCTGCCCGAGATGTTGCTGGCGTCGTACTGCTCCAGCGCCTTGGGGCTGTGGATGGAGAAGGACGGCAGCATCAGGGCGGCCGGGATCTTGCTGGAGACCCGGGTGAAGGCCAGGCTGACCGTGGTCGGGTCGGTGGCGGTGCAGGACTTGAAGAGACTTTCCGGCAGAGTGTCGTCCTCGTTGACGGCGTAGCCGCCCATGATGTCCTGCCAGTACGCCGTCACGTCCGGGCTCTGCATCAGGCCCTTGGCGTTGTACCAGCGGTTGAAGTTGTAGCAGACAGCCTCGGCGTTGAACTCCTCGCCGTCGTGGAACTTCACACCGGAGCGCAGCTTGAACGTCCAGGTCGTGCCGGCGGCGTCCGGCTCCCAGGACTCGGCGAGACCGGGACTGACCTTGGTGCCACCGTCTTCCGGGCGGACCAGGGTCTCGAACACCTGACGGGCCACGCGCAGCGACTCACCGTCGCTCGCGAGACTCGGGTCCAGCACCTTCGGGTCTCCGGCAACGCCGAAGACAAGGGTGTCCTTCTTATTACCGCCGGAGCCTTCTTCGCGGTCGCTTTCGGCGCAGCCTGCTACCGCGAGGGCCGCGGCCGCGATGGCCGCGATAGCGACCTTCGGCCTGGATGCACGCATGGTGCTTTCACCTCGTCCTAGGGGGTACGGACAACGTGGTGACAGGGTCACCGCTGGCGGTGACCTTAGCTCCCGTTCGGACTGGCCGGAAACGGCACGGGAAGCTCTTGGTACCGGATCGTGTCCTTAGTGACCGACCGCTGTAACAACCCCCATCGGACTATCGGACAAACAGCCCAATAACCCCACGCCAATCGATATCATTCTGTTACATCGATCGGGCTTCCGATCGCGACACTGTCACACCTCGGCGGGCCGCGCGAGCCGTACCCGCCAGCGCGGGCACGGCTCGAACACTGCCCCCGTCGACCCGGTCGGCGACGGCTCTAGACGGCTCGTCGACCCTCGAAGGCCCGACCCAGCGTGATCTCGTCGGCGTACTCCAGATCACCGCCGACCGGCAGCCCACTTGCCAGCCGGGTCACCGAGATCCCCATCGGCTTGACCATCAACGCGAGGTAGGTGGCGGTCGCCTCGCCCTCGGTGTTCGGATCGGTGGCCAGGATCAACTCACGGACCGCACCACCGCCGAGACGGGTCATCAACTCCCGGATGCGCAGATT
The DNA here is from genome assembly GCF_002879555.1 of Verrucosispora sp. ts21. Lineage (NCBI taxonomy): Bacteria > Bacillati > Actinomycetota > Actinomycetes > Micromonosporales > Micromonosporaceae > Micromonospora > Verrucosispora sp. ts21. The sequence continues at coordinate 15,426 of NZ_PNOZ01000111.1, forward strand.
GTCCGGACCGATGCCCTCCAGCGGATTGATCGCCCCACCGAGTACGTGGTAGCGCCCGCGGAACTCACCGGTCCGCTCGATCGCCACGACGTCCTTCGGCTCCTCGACCACGCAGATCACCTCGTCGCTGCGACGCGGGTCGCGGCAGATCCGGCACTGGTCGGACTCGGCGACGTTGTAGCAGTTGGTGCAGAACCGCACCAACTCCTTGACCTTGCGTAACGCGCCCGCCAGCCGATTGACGTCGGCCGGATCCGCGGACAGCACGTAGAAGGCGATCCGCTGCGCACTCTTCGGACCGACGCCCGGCAGCCGACCCAACTCGTCGATCAGGTCCTGGATGGCACCCTCGTACATCTGTGGGCTCAGAACCCGGGCAGGCCGAGGCCGCCCATCCCGCCCGCCACCGGGCCCATCTTCTGCTCGGTCAACTGGCGGGCCGCCTCGCTGGCGTTGTTCAGCGCCGCGACGACCAGGTCCTCCAGGGTCTCCACGTCCTCCGGGTCGACCGCCTTCGGATCGATCTTGATGCTCTTGATCTCGCCAGCACCGGAGACCGTCGCGGTGACCAGACCGCCACCGGCGGTGCCGGTGACCTCGGCCTCGGCCAACTCGGCCTGCGCCTTGGCGATCTGCTGCTGCATCTTCTGCGCCTGCTTCAGCATCTGCTGCATGTTCGGCTGTCCACCAGGCCGCACGACGGCTCCCTTGACTCGGCTACGTAACCACGCCCACCCTAACCGCCCCCCACCGACCCCACCCC
>NZ_PNOZ01000112.1:0-16009 GCF_002879555.1 Verrucosispora sp. ts21
CCCCACCGCCCACCACCCCACCGCCCACCAGCCCACCGCCGACCACGCCACCGCCCGCCAGCCCGCCGCCCGGAGGAAGCGGCTGCACGGCGGTCTTCACCGTGCAGGACCAGTGGAACGGCGGCTTCGTCGCCAACGTCAACGTCACCGCGGGAAGCACCTCCCTCAACGGCTGGACAGTCACCCTGAACCTGCCGAGCGGCGTGTCGGTCAGCAACATCTGGAACGGCGTGTCCACCGGCAGCAGCGGCATCATCACCGTGAGGAACGAGCACTACAACGGACAGGTGGGCGCCGGTCAGACCACCAGTTTCGGTTTCCAGGGCACCGGAACCGGTAGCGGAACCGCCGCCGTCTGTAGCGGCAGCTGAGGGCACCGGTAACCAATCACGGCCTCGAACGGGCCGATGCCACGGCACCGGCCCGTTCGAGCGTGTTCCGCGCCACGAGGCCGGACTCAGGTTGGGACGCCGCTGGTTGATTGACCCCGCGGCAGGCAGGCGGGCAGCCGGAACGAGACATTCGATCCCGGCGTGCCGCTTCGGTCATCGACCGCAGGTCGGCGTCGTCGGCGCGACCATGGCGAGGCCCGCCGCCTCGGCCCGGTCGAACTTGTCGTTGATGACGACGACCTCGCGGCCCGCGTTGACCAGCAGCGACGCGGCGGCGGCGGCGCGGTAGCCGGAGCCACAGTGCACCCAGACGGTGCCGGCGGGCACCTCGGCGAGCCGCTCGGGCAGGTCCGGAAGCGGTACGTGCACGGCACCGTCCACGTGGCCGCCGCGCCACTCGTTTGTCATCCGCACGTCGAGAAGCACGTCCGGGGCGGGAAGACCAGCCGGGAGTCGCCCGGCACGTGCGGCGGCGAGGGCCGGGAAGTCGGCCATCGGCAGTTCCCGCAGCTGCCCGGGATCCGCCGCCCACCGCTCGGCCTCGCCGGTGGCCTGTGCCGCCGGCCGGTCGATACCGATGCGTACCAGTTCCCGCTGGGCGTGCGCGATCTGCTCCGGGCTCTCGGCGAGCAGGGTCACCGGCTTGCCCCAGTCGATCAGCCAACCCAGCCAGGTCGACATCGGACCGTCGAGCCCGAGGCTGACCGTGCCGGCCAGGTGGGCGGCGGCGTACGCCTTGCGGTGCCGCAGGTCCACGACCCACTCGCCGGCGGCGATGCGCCTGCCCAACTCGGCGGCGTCCACCCTGATCACCGGAGTGAGGTCCACCGGGGCCGGTCCGGCGAGGTTCGCCACGCCCATATGGGCGTAGTACGCCGGGTAGGCGTCGAGGCCGGCGAGGGTCTGGTCGACGAACTCGTCCGCCGCCAGGCGCAGCACCGGGTTCACCTGCTTCTCCCGGCCGATTGTCGAGTCGGGGGCGTCGGCCTGACTGGCCGAACAGAAGCTGCCGAAGCCGTGCGTCGGCCACACCTGCACCCCGTCGGGCAGCAGCTCGGCCAGCCGCTTCGCCGAGGCGTACTGCTGGTGGGCCAGGTCCTGGGCGTACTGCTTGCCGAGCAGATCGGTGCGTCCGGTCGTACCGAACAGCAGCGATCCGCCGGTGAAGACGCCCACCGGCCGCCAGTCGCCGCCGGTGGCCTCGTCCAGGACGTACGACAGGTGGTGGAAGGTGTGGCCCGCAGTGGCGACCACCCGCAGCCGCAGCTGGTCCGACACCGGCACCACCTCGCCGTCGGAGACCGGAGTTCGCGCGAAGTCGACCTCGTCGGCCGCGGCGACCAGGTACTGCGCCCCGGTCATCCGGGCGAGTTCCAGGCCGCCGGAGACGTAGTCGTTGTGGACGTGCGTCTCCAGCACGTGGGTGATCCGCACCCCTTTCTCGCCGGCCAGGTACAGCACCCGGTCGATGTCGCGCTGCGGGTCGACCACCACCGCCTGTTGCCCGTCCGAGGCCAGGTAGCTGCGGTCGCCGAGTGACGATGTCGCGATGACGTACACGTCCACTGCCATTACCGTTCTCCCTTCCCATGTGCCACGTATGCCAGGGGGAATGTCGTGGGCATGGAGACCTCTCCGCATGAGGTGACTACCCGGCCCTGCCCTCGGCACGCGCCAACGGGCCATGACACCGGCGACAGAAGCTGCCTTTCAGTCCTTTCTACGGACAGCTCCGACAGCGACCACCAGGCCTTCACCGAATCGGCCCTAGACTCAAGGCGTACACCGTTGTTCGAGAAGCAGGGTGAGCGGGATGGCGATCGACGGGACGGCCCGGCGCGCGGACGCGCGCCGCAACGTCGAGTCGATCCTTGAGGCCGCCACCGCCCTGCTCGCCACCGACCCGGCGGTGAGTGTCAACGAGATCGCGAGGGCGGCGGGCGTGGGCCGGGTGACGCTCTACGGTCACTTCCCGTCCCGTGCGGCGTTGGTCGAGGCGGTCAGCCGCCGGGTGATCGCCAGCACCGACCAGGCCCTGACCGCTGTCGATCTCGACGGTGACGCCCGGGACGCGATGGCCCGCCTGCTGGCGGCGACCTGGCAGCTGACGTACCGGTTCGGGGCGATCGTGGTCGCGGCGAGCGATGCGCTGACGCCGGAGGAGATGCGGCGCGTGCACGAGGAGCCGGCTCGCCGGATGCGCGCTCTGGTCGCACGTGGCCGGGACGAGGGCGTGTTCCGCCGGGACATGCCGCTGTCGTGGCAGCTCACCACCGTCCAGGCGGTGTTGCACGGGGCATCCGCCGCGGTGCACCGGGGCGACGTGCCGGCCGAGGACGCCACCCGGCTGGTACGCGACACCGTGCTGGCGGCGCTCGCCGTCACCTCGTCAGGGTGACCACGAGCAGGCCCACCCCGACCAGCACGTCCAGGTGGTCGGCCCGACGAGCACGAATGTGACACCGAAGGCGGACCAGGCCGCGCCGGGACGCCCGAGCGCCACTGCGGCGATGTAGACGAACCCGGACGCCGCCACGACGGAGGCGATCTGGCCGCCATGCTCGACGCCGAGCACCGTACCGACTGCGACCAGCGCGCCGAGGGCTGCGGGCCAACGGCGCAGGAGCTTGTCGACGGTCATGCGGCGCACCTCCGTCTCGAACATTCATGTTCGAGATAAACCGTACGCCGTTGTACGAGTTACGTCGCGGGCTCGGTGTCCCGGACAGGCGTGCCGGTGGCGAGCAGTCCCGCCGTGACAGGGGACGGCCGGAAGCCCCAGACGATCAGGTAGACACCCAGCGAGAACTCCCAGACGGCGATGGGCAGCGCCCCGATCGCCGTCACCGGGGACAGCCGGTCCCAGAGACCGAACAACACACACAGGTCCGAGACGACGAGCAGCGGCGCACCGACGAGGCCGAGCACCGGAAGAACCCGCGGCACGAGGCGTGCCTGGTACAACAGCGTGCCCAGCAACAACGCGTTCGCCGCCGGGATGAGGCTCTGGCTGACCAGGAAGACCGAGTCGTAGGAGGCGACAAGCATCTGGCCGGTGACCGCCGCCTCCGCGCCGACTTCCTGCCGCCGCAGCGCCACGATCGTCAGCAGGCTCGCGACACCGATGAAGATGCAGGCGGCTTCGAGGATCCGGACGCTGACGAAGCCCAGCGCCCGGGTGGGGCCCTGCCGCTTCACCACCGGGTACAGCACCACGGCGGTGCCGATGCAGGCGAGCGCGACGATCACCTCGAGGACAGCGCCGACGAGGACCGAGGTTTCGGACCCGGTGCCGAGGACGAAATCCGGGTCGCGTGCCGGCCCGTAGAGCGCGACGGTCGGAATCGAGACGAAGGTGAGCACATAGAGCCCGCCAGCGGCCAGTGAGGTCCTTCGCAATGCGTCCATCGGCACTCCTCTTCGGCGCGGCCACTCAACAGACGGCGGTCATACCGCAACCCTGCTGTGCGCCGGTGCGACGGCGAATCGGCCACTCGGACGATCCTGCGAGGACGACAGTTCTCCCGAAAACCGGCACAGTGCCGCCGAACGGCGGACGTTGCCGCTGATCAATGCCGAAGTCCGCACGATACGAGACGTCATCCACTGACGAACCTTCGATGCTATCTGCGCGAGCACGGCAGCGACCGGGCCGCACACCCCCGAATTGAGCACGACGGAAGGACGGTCGAGATGGCCCACCTTGACAGCCGCGAGACGCTATCGATAGATGCGACGAAACCCCGGCCACCGGTACGGGCCACCGTGATCGCCATCCTCGGCGGAATCCTGCTGGCTGTCGTGTGGTCGTTCGAACTCGTCGACTCGGTCATCGGCGACACCCTGGCCAACGCGGCGCTCGGCCACGACGCCAAGGAGACACCCATCGCCGGGACAGCCGCCGGGCTGATCTTCGCCTTCGTCTCCGGGCTGGCGGGCACCTTCACCGCCTGCAACATCGCCATGATGGCGTCGGTCGGCCCGCTGACCCAGGCCAGCACGGAACGTACCGGGATCGCCCGGCACACCGTCGCCACGCTGTTGCGCCCGGTCGGCTGGATGACCGTCGGCATGGTGGCCGTCTCCGCGGTGTACGGGGCGGTCGGAGTGATGCTCGGTGACCGGCTGCCGCAGTTGTCGACCGAGATGGTCGGCGAGATGCCGGTCCGGCTCATCCAGTCGTCCGTGGTGTTCGGCCTCATCGGGCTGGCGTTGGCCTATCTCGGCCTGGCCGCCCTCGGCATCCTGCCCGACGTGTTCGCCCGTCGCCCGGTGGCCCGGGTGGTCACCATCGGCGCCCTCATCGGCGGCTTCCTCATCGGCCGGCCGTACCCGCTGTTCAACAAGCTGTTCCACTGGGCCGTGGACACCGGGAACCCGCTCAACGGGGCTATGGCGTTCGTCCTCCAGTCGCTGGGCAACATCCTGATCGTGGCGGTGCTGTTCGCCATCATCGTGCTCGTCACCCGCGGTCGTTTCCTGCAGTGGGCGTCCGATCCGTCGCGCAGCGCCGTGGTGACCGGCGGGCTGATGCTCATGCTTGGTGTCTTCACCGTCGTCTACTGGGATCTGCGAGTCCCCGCGATGTTCGGCGTGGGCTGGTTCCCGATGATGCCGTACCGCTGACCGTCGGTACCCGGTGACGGGCGAGGTCCGGGCGCGGTCGGACCTCGCCCGCTCAGGGCCGGGGGGCGGCGAACAGCTTCGGGAACCGGGCGGTCAACGCGAGGTCGCCGCGGGTCTGCAGCTTGCCCTTCATCACCAACATGACGGCGCGGGCGTTTCCGGTGACCAGGCGGACGAAGTCCGCGGCGGCGAGGTCCAGGGTCAGCTGCGGCGTGCCGTCGGCGCGCGGCGACAGGGTGCAGACCCCGTCGGCGATGACCATCTCGTACTTGTCGACTCCGCCGTCGGGCCGGTCACCGATGCGCCAGTGCACCACCGCCCGGGTACGACCGGCGACCTCCGGACGGAACGCGGCGGGCATTCCGCCGATCAGATGGTCGAGAATCTCGGTACGCCGTGCACCGTGGAGAACCTGGCGTAGTTCCTCGACCGGGGTGCGCTTGACCAGCCGGGCGAACTCGACCGGCTCCATGACGTCGACTCGTACGTCGTGGATGGACATCGGACTCCTCCAGGGCCGGCGGGCTGGTCATCTCATCGTCGCGGCGGCGCGCCGGACACGGCATCTTCCAGGCTGCCAAGCTCCGCTGGCCCTCGAACGCCGGCCCTGGACGCAGGCCCCGGCTCGCGGCTAGGCGCGACGGTGGCGGTAGTGGTGCACGACGAGCGCCACCGCACAGGCCACGGTGATCAGCCCGAATCCGGAACCGATCGCGTACGCGCCGACCACCGACATGGTGATGTTGGCGGCGGCGCTGAGGATCAGCAGCAGCCACAGCACCGGGCGGAGCAGGTTACGGGCGTCGTTGTCAGGCGTGGCGGCGGTACCGGCGGAGGCGTGACGGTGCTGGTCGATCATGGCTGCTCCCTGCGTGTCGTGGTTGACCATGACGACAACGCTAGGCAGCCGGCCGGCGGTCGACGATCCAGTCAGCAACCCGATCCAGGTACAGCAGGCTGTACCTTTTCCGCCGCCGCGGGCCGGCGTCGGGGGCGGTCGCCTATCGTCTCTGCCGGGGAGGTGGGCATGGCGGGCGCAGACGCGGGTGGGGATTCCGGGGGGTCACGCGACGGGACCGAGGCGGATCGCGACCACGCGGTACGGCGGTACCTGCACGAACGCGTACGGATCACCGTCGACGCTCTGGAACACCTCGTCGGCGGTCTCGGTACGGCGATCCTGGCGCTGGTGGCGTTCCTGCTGCTGTTCGTGGTGGCGATCGCGAGCGTGGTCGGCATCGGTCTGGTGGTCGTCCCGTCCGCGTTGAAGGCGGTGCGGTCGGTCGCCGAGCGGGAACGGGCCCGGCTGTCCCGGTGGGGGTTCCAGCTGCCCGCCCCGCCACCGGTCCCGGTCGGCCTGGGCGACGCCCTGCGCGACCCGTGGGTACGGCGCGAGTGCGCCTTCGTGGCGATACACGGCACGGCCGGGTTCGTGCTGGGCGTGCTCGGGCTGTCGCTGCCGCTGTCCGCCGTGCAGTACCTGCTGTTCCCGCTCTACTTCTGGTTGCTGCCGCCCGAGGACGGTGGTCCGGGCATCGTCATGTGGCGCATCGACGGGCTGCCCGACGCACTGGTGGTCGCGATGATCGGCGTCGGTTGGCTCGCCGTGGCCATCGCGCTCGGCCCTCGGATGGCCCGCCTTCAGGCGCTGCCGGGACGACTGTTGCTGGCGCCGCCGCGCGACGTCGACGCCTCGCTGCGGATCGCGGAACTGACCGCCACCCGCGCGGCGGCGTTGGACGCGCACGCGGTCGAGTTGCGCCGCATCGAGCGTTCCCTGCACGACGGGGCGCAGAACCGGCTGGTCGCGGTCACCGTGTTGCTCGGTGCCGCCCGGCGGGCCCTGGCGCGTGATCCGGCGCAGGCCGCGCAGGTGCTGGAGCGGGCGCAGGACGCGGCCGAGTCGGCGCTCGCGGAGCTGCGGGCGGTGGTGCGGGGCATCCTGCCGCCGGTGCTCGACGACCGTGGGCTCGCCGGAGCGCTGCACGGTCTGGCCGCCGGCTGTGGTGTGCCGTGCACGGTGGAGGTCGACGTGCCGGGCCGCTGCGCCGCGTCGGTGGAGGCGACGGCGTACTTCGTGGTGGCGGAGGCGCTGACAAACGTCGCCCGGCACAGCGGTGCCGGCAGCGCGGCGGTCACCGTCCGGCGCGACGCCGACCGGCTGTACCTGTCGGTCACCGACGACGGCCACGGCGGTGCCGACGAGCGACGTGGCTCGGGCATCGGCGGCATCCGGCGGCGGGTCGAGGCCCATGACGGCCGGTTCACCCTGACCAGCCCACCCGGTGGGCCGACGACGATATTCGTGGAGTTGACGTGCGGATCGTGATCGCCGAGGACGACGCCCTGCTGCGTGAGGGGCTGGCGCTGCTGCTGCGGGCCGAATCGCTCGACGTGGTCGCCACCACCGACTCGCCGACCACGTTCCTGTCCGCAGTGGACACCTTCCGGCCGGACGTGGCGATCGTCGACGTCCGGATGCCGCCCACGCACACCGACGAGGGCATCGTGGCCGCAGTCGAGGCCCGCCGCCGCCATCCCGGCCTCGCGGTGCTTGTCCTCTCGGCGTACGTCGAGCAGGCGTTCGCCACCGACCTGCTGGCCGAGGGGGCGGTACGGCTCGGCTACCTGCTCAAGGAACGGGTCGGCCGGGTCGAGGAGTTCCTCAGCGCGCTGCACCGCGTCGCGCAGGGCGGCACCGCGATCGATCCCGAGGTGGTCAGCCAGCTGTTCGCCCGCAGCCGCCCGGACAGCACGCTGGGTCTGCTGAGCGCACGTGAACGCGACGTGCTCGCGTTGATGGCCGAGGGGCTCGGCAACACCGCGATCGCGGAGCGGTTGTTCGTCACCGAAGGGGCCGTGCACAAGCACATCCGCAACATCTTCGCCAAGCTCGGCCTCGCCCCGGACGACCGTGCCGACCGCCGGGTGGCCGCGGTGCTGCGCTATCTCAAGGACACCCAGGGCCGCAATTAGTACAGCCTGCTGTACCTCGATCGGCCCGTACGCTAGATCGTCCGTAAACCGGTATCGCCATAGCTTTTCCGTGCACTCGATTTTGCCGAGATCACGGAGAGGCAGACATTCATGCCCGCCATCGTTGGAGGATCCGCCGAGACAGCGGTCCGCGTCGGACAACTCACCCACGTCTACGGCACCGGCCCGCAGGCGGTCACCGCGCTCGCCGGCATCGACGTGGAGTTTCACTGCGGCACCTTCACCGCGGTGATGGGGCCGTCGGGTTCCGGCAAGAGCACCCTGCTGCAGACCGCGGCCGGCCTGGACCGGCCCACCTCCGGTCAGGTGTGGATCGGTGACCAGGAGTTGTCGCGGCTGTCGGAGACGAAGCTGACCAAGCTGCGGCGCAGCCGGATCGGCTTCGTCTTCCAGGCCTTCAACCTGATCGGGGCGTTGACCGTCGAGGAGAACATCCACCTGCCGTTGCGACTGTCCGGCGCGCGTCCCGACCCCGACTGGCTCGGGCAGGTGATCGACCGGGTCGGGCTCACCGATCGGCTGCACCACCGGCCGGCCGAGCTGTCCGGCGGGCAGCAGCAGCGGGTGGCGATCGCCCGAGCCTTGGCGATGCGCCCCGAGGTGATCTTCTGTGACGAGCCGACCGGTGCGCTGGACACGCAGACCGCCGCCGAGGTGCTGGCCCTGCTGCGATCGGTGGTCGACCAGACCCGACAGACGGTGATCATGGTGACCCACGACCCGGTGGCCGCCTCGTACGCCGACCGGGTGATGGTCCTCGCGGACGGCCGGATCGTGCAGGACATGCCGCAGCCGGGTGCGGAGCGGATCGCCGAGCACCTGGCGCTGCTCGGGCGTCGTCAGCTCGTCGCGCAGGGGAGCTGAACCATGCTGGGACTGGCTCTGCGGATGCTGCGGCACCGGATCGGAAGCGCGATCGCCACCCTCGTCGCCCTCGCCTGCGGCGTCATGATCCTGATGTCGGTGGGTCTGCTTGTCGAGTCCGGGCTGCGCTACAAGCCCGCCCCCCAGCGGTACGCCGCCGCCGACATCGTCGTCGCGAACCACGCCATCACGATCACCGGCAAAGAGTTCGACGGTACGACCACCACGACGACGGTGCCGCTGCCCGAAGGCGGGACCGTTCCGGCCGACCTGGCCGCACAGCTCCGGCAGGTACCCGGAATCACGATCGTCGCCGTCGACCGATCGATCCGGGCGGTGGTACCGATCGCGGCGACGCCGCACACCCTCGCCCACGGTTGGAGCAGCGCCGCGCTCACGCCGTACCGGATCGTCGACGGCCGCCAGCCGAACGCCGACGGCGAGGTCGCCGTCGACCGGCGGCTCGCCGAGGCCACCGAGGACGAGGTACGCCCCGGCTACCGGATTCCGGTCCTGGTCGGCGGCGCATACCGCACGTACACGGTCAGTGGTGTGGTGGAACGTGCCGTCGACGGTGACTGGCCGGCGGCCCTCTTCTTCACCGACCACCACGCCGCCGCGCTGAACCCGCGCCCGGGGCGGGCCGACGCGATCGGGATCGTGCTGGCGTCCGACGCGGACACCTCCGCCGTGCTGGCCGAGGTCCGCCGACTGTCCGCCGAGGCCGGGGCGAAGGTGTACACCGGCGCCGACCGCGCGACGTCTGCGCAGTCCGAGGCCCTCGCGGCGCGTGACCTGCTGATCCAGGTCGGCGCGGCGTTCGGCGGTTATGTGGTGGCGCTCGTCGTGTTCGTCGTCGCCGGCACCGTCGGGCTGGCGGTCCGCCACCGCCGCCGCGACCTCGCCCTGTTGCGGGCCGTCGCGGCGACGCCCGGCCAGGTCCGGTGGCTGCTCCTCGCCGAGGTCGTGCAGGTGAGCCTCGTCGCGGTCGTGGTGGGCATCCCAGCCGGGCTGTTCGTGACCGGCTGGGTGCACCGGCAGTTGATCGCGCGGGGGTTCGTCCCGGACGGTTTCCCGCTCAGCGGAGGCGTGCTCTCCGCCGTGGCGGTGACCGCCGTGACGCTGCTGGTGGCGGTGACGGCGGCACTGATCGCCGCCGCTCGCACGGTCCGCATCCGGCCGACCGAGGCGCTCGGCGAGGTGGCCGTGGAGCCGCCACGCAGCAGCCGGACCCGGCTGGTGATCGGGCTGGTCACGCTCGGCGCCGGCGTTTCGCTCACCATGGTCACCACGGCGGCGCGGGGCCCGGCCGCACTCGGCGCGGCGCTCGGCATGCTGTACGTCTTCGTGCTCGCCGCCGCCCTGCTCGCCCCGTGGATCAACAGGTACGCCGCGCGGGCACTCGGCCCGGTGCTGCGGGCCGTCTGGGGCGACAGCGGATACCTGGCCGCGGCGAACCTGCGGGCCAACGCGCAGGGCATGGTGACGGTGTTGACCGCGCTGGTGCTGTCGGTGGGCTTCGGCGGCTCGGTCTGGTTCCTCCAGGACAACCTGCAACGGCAGACGGTCGAGCAGACCCGCGACGGGTTGCTGGCCCAGCACGCGTTGCTGTCGCCGGCCGGGCTGCCGGAGAGCGCCGTCGCGGACGCCCGCGCGGTGCCCGGGGTGGTCGCCGCGACCGGGATCCGACGTACCTCGGTGATCACCCGGGTGATGGGTGAGCCGCAGGACGTCGGCGCGCAGGCCGTCGACCCCGACAGCGCCGACCGGACCCTCGATCTCAAGGTCACCGAGGGAAGGCTCGCCGACCTGCGTGGCGCCACCGTGGCGTTGTCGACCCTGCAGGCGTCCTCGCAGGGGGTGAAGCTCGGCGACCAGGTGGCGATGTGGCTGGGCGACGGCACGCCCGTGACGCTGCGGGTCGTCGCCCTCTACGAACGAGGGCTCGGCTTCGGTGACGTGACCCTCAACCGGGAGACGGTCGACGGCCACACCGCGACAAACCTCGACGACCAGGTCCTGATCCGCACCGAGGACGGTGGCGCCGCCCTCACCGACCTGGTCGACCGGCACCCGGGCAGTGCCCTGATCGACACGGCGGCGATGAACGGCGAGCTGGCGAAGGATCTGGCGCTCAGCGCCTGGTTGAACAAGCTGCTCATCGGCGTCATGGTCGGCTACGCGGCGTTGGCGGCGGCCAACACGATGGTCATGGCGGCGCTGGCCAGGGGCCGCGAACTGGCCCTGCTCCGCCTGGTCGGGGTGACCCGGCGTCAGGTCAAGCGGATGGTGCACGCCGAACAGGTCGGTCTGCTCGGCACGTCTCTGCTGGTCGGCGGCGCGATCGCCGCGATCACGTTGGTGTCGGTGGTCCGGACGCTTACCGGCCAGCCGGTGCCGTACGTCCCGACCGCCGGCTGGATATCGATCATCGGCGGCACCGCGCTGCTCGCGCTGGCCACCACCGTGCTGCCCATCGGCGCGCTCCTGCGCACCCCACCGGTCGACGGCATCGGGGTGAAGGAGTGAACGCGGGTCGGGACGGTTCGTCATTTTCACGGATCGCTGCAGGTCGTATGCGATCCGCCGAGTCAAGGGGAGGTTCTGTGCACACCATCGGGAAATTCACGGGGATCCGCACCGGTCGGCGGGTGACGGCGGTGCTGACTGCCGTCGCGGTGGTCGGGTTCGCCGCCGTCGGCGTACGGCTCGCTGATCCGGCGGCCGCCAAGCCGCCGAAGGACACCGTCCAGACCAGCCTGAACGAGTTGGTGCGGGCCGGGGTCGCGCCGGGGGCGCTCGCGTCGGTACGGGACCGCAACGGTCGCGTCACCAACTACACCGCCGGCGTCGCCGACCTGCGGACCCGGGCGAAGGTCCCCACCGACGGGTACATCCGCATGGCGAGCAACACCAAGATGTTCACCGCTGTCGCCGTCCTGCAACTCGTCGACGACGGCGAGGTCAGCCTCGACGAGCCGATCGAGACGTACCTGCCGGGTCTGGTGCGCGGCAAGGGCTTCGACGGGCGGAACATCACCGTGCGGCACGTGCTGGAGCAGACCAGCGGCCTGCCGGACTACGATCTGCCGCACGTCTTCCAGTGGCGCGACAGGTACTTCGAAGCACGCGACCTGCTCGACTCGGCCTTCGTGAAGGAGCCGACGAGCCCGGTGCCGGGCACCACGATGCACTACAGCAACACCAACTTCATCCTGGCCGGCCTGCTCGTGCAGAAGGTGACCGGACGACCGATCAGCGAGGTGATCACCAACCGGATCATCGACCGGGTCGGATTGCGGAAGACCTACTGGCCGGGCGTCGGCGACCAGGGCATCCGCAAGCCGCACGCGAACGGTTACCTCCCCCACCCGGAGACCGGGAAGTGGACCGAGATCACCCGGCTCGATCCCTCGATCGGCGGGGCCGCCGGACAGATGATCTCCACGCCGAGTGACCTCAACCGGTTCCTGGTGGCGTTGCAGAACGGCAAGCTGATCAAGCCGGCGACGCTGGCGCAGATGCGGACCAGCAACCCGTTCTATCCGGGCGGCGAGGCCCTGCCCGACCTGGTGTGGCACTACGGGCTGGGCACCGTCGGGTTCGACCTGAGCTGCGGCGGTCGGGCGTGGGGGCACGGCGGTGACATCGACGGGTACTCCAGCCGGGCTGCGATCACCGCGGACGGTCGCGCGGTGACCCTCGTGGTGACCGCCGACTCCAGCCCGGTGGCCGACGGTGTCTTCCGGGTGCTCGACGCCTTCGACGCCGCGTTGTGCGCCGGCCGGTAGCCGTACGCCGATCAGCCGCCCCTGCGGGTTCCGCGGGGGCGGCTGATCCCGTCACGGGTGCAGGACCGCCTTGATCACGTCCTGCCGCTAAGGGCCCGACGGGCGGCTCAGCTGTTGTCGAGCACAAACGTGCGCATCAGGTCGGCGCACTCGATCGCATGGGTCTCCAGCAGCAGGTGTCCGCCGTCGTAGAGGTGCGCGTCCATGCGGTCGAGGGCCCGGTGGTAGGCGAGGACCTCCTCGACGTCGAAGTACGGGTCGTGCCGGCCCCACAGCACGAGCGCCGGCGGCTGGTGAGCGCGGTGGTATTCGGCGATCTCGGCGAAGCGGGCGACGTGGTTGGCGTAGTCGGTGAAGAGCGCGAACTGCGCGTCGATGGTGCCGGGTCGGCTCATCCGCGCCCAGTCGAGGTGCCACGACTCGGGTGCGTGCAGGATTCGCAGATGTTCGGGCAGGCCGGCGAGGTACTGGTCGCGGGTGCCCGCGAAGTTCAACCAGTCCGGCAGTGCGGCGCGCCGGTCGTCGGTCGGGTCGGCCCAGTACGCCCGGGCGCTGTCCCACTGCTCCCCCAGGCCGTCGGAGTGTGCGTTGCCGTTCTGCACGATGAGGCCGCGGATGCGGGCGGGGTCGCGGGTGGCCAGGTGGTAGCCGACCGGTGCGCCGAAGTCGTGCAGGTAGACGAAGAAGCGCTCGACGCCCAACTGGTCGAGCAGGTGCTCGATCGTCCGCGACAGGTTGTCGAAGGTGTAGTCGTAGTCGCCGACGGTCGGCGACGACGACATGCCGAAGCCGGGCAGGTCCGGCGCGATCACCTGTGCGACGTCGGCGAGTACGGGCATGACCTCACGAAAGGTGTGCGATGAGCTGGGAAATCCGTGCAGCAGCAGGACCGTCGGCTGGCCGGGACGCCCGGCCTCGCGGTAGAACACCTCCAGGCCGTCGACGTCGGCCTGGAGGTGCCGGACCTTCTGGCTGCCCCGCATGATGTCCGCTCCCCCATTTCGGGCGAGGTCGACCGCCACCTCCTGCGCATGGCGACCACCGGCACGTCGCCCGCGCGGCGGCACGCCACCTCGCTGACCAGCCCATCGTGCCGGACCCGAACCGACACCGCCGGTCGTCTCGACAGGATCAGGCCCGCCGGATCGTCCGGTGCCGGTGCTGTCGGGGAGCAAGACCGAAGATGCGCATCCGACGGCGGTGGGCGATCGTTTGCCTTTCAGCCGCTGAAGGGACGACGATGCGCCAGACCACTGTCATCCGTTACACCACCCGGCCAGAGGTCACCGACGAGAACGCCAAGCTGGTCGAGGACGTCTTCGCCGAGTTGGCGCAGGCCCGGCCGGCCGGGCTGCACTACGCGACGTTCCGCCTGGGTGACGGCACCGAGTTCATGCACGTGCTGGTGGCCGAGGAAGGCTCGACGGCGCTGACCGACACGGCCGCCTTCCAGCGCTTCCAGGAGGGCATCCGTTCGCGCTGCGCCGCCCCACCCCAGTTCGAGCAGGCCACGGTGGTCGGCTCGTACGGCTTCGGTGACATCTGAGCCGTCCCGGCCATCCGCCGAGGCTCGTGGGCAGTCGCGCTGACGGCTACTCGCGCCAGCCGTTCAGCTCGACGCCCTTGGCCAGCTCGACCCGGAAACCGAGCGCGATCTCGCCGCTGTCGCCGGGTGCGAGCGACAGCCGCCAGGTCAGCTCGCCCATCTCGGTACGCTCGACCGGCGGCGGCACGACTGTCGTCTCCCGTACCACCACCCCCTCGTCGCGTGAGACCGGGAGCTGGTCGCGCACCTCGACGGTCGCCGGTCGGGGCGTGTGGTTGGCGACGGTGATCAGGTATTCCACCTCCCGTCGCCGGGTCGAACCGAGGGTGGCCCTGGTCTCGGTGCGCCGGTGCAGCTTGCGCTCCACGCGCAGCCGGTCGTCCACGCCGAGCGCCACCTCGGTCTCCTCACCCGGTGCCCACGTCGGCAGCCTGGTGGATGCGACGAAGTCGGCGTCGTGGAACACCGCGGCCGGTCCGGGCAGCAACGTGTGCTCGGAGGTGTTGCGGACGGTGGCGCGCAGATGGGCGTCAGCGACCCGCACCGGCACGGTGACGTGGTCCAGCCGGGTCGGCAGCTCCAGCACGGCGATGGTGGCCCGGTGCGCGCTGCCGTCGGCCGGCACCGCCACGGGCCGGGCCGGCCGGTAGGTGGCGGCGCTGATCCCCTGCTCCACCTCGGCGACGCTCTCCTGGAGCTTCGCACGCGCCGCGGCACGGACCGGAACGCCGCCGGCCGGTGCCGGCCCGGACGGCGGCGGCATCATCATCGGCATGCCCGCCGCCATCGCGACCGGCGACACCTGTCGCACCCGGTCGAGATACCACGGCGACAGCTCGGGTACGCCTGTCGTCGCCGCCGGTCGGGCGGTGGAGAGCTGGAGTTCACACTCCGGCCAGTCCTCCCCCGTGCTCTGGCTGACCGCCCCGAACCAGGTCACGGTCATGGTGTCGTCGACCAGCCGCAGATCGTAGGAGGGCTGCCACCGGGCCCCGTCCACGAGGTAGGTCAGCTCCAGTTCGACGTCGGTGTCGTCGACCTCCGCCGCCAGGATCACCTCGACGGCCAACCGATCCGGCTCCCGTTTGCCCTGCGCCGCATCGAGATCGCGCCCGACCGCGGCCAACTCCTCCGCCAACTCGGTGCGCCGACGGGCCAGCCCGCGGCGGCGGGTCCGGGAGTCGGCGAGCTGCGCGGCCACCGCGTCGGTGAAGGTGGCCACGTCGCTGGGCGCCGCGTCACCGGCGGCCAGGGCGCGGGCGTACGTGCCACCGGCCCGCTCGGCCAACCGGGCGAGGAACTGCCCGCGCTGCTCCTCGATCCCGTCCGCGTCGTCCACTTCGGCGAGTTCGTCGGCCATCTCGCGGCGACGCTGCTCCAACCCGACCACCTGCGTGTCGGTGCTGCGGGCCTGCCGCCAGGTGGTCACGTCCACGCCGAGCACAGTGGCCGGACCTCGGCCGCCGACCCGGACCGAGTCCCGACGCAGCCCGAGCGGCAGCGGCGCGATGCGTACCCGGTGTCGGCCGGCGGTCAACCGGGTGACGCCGCGGCGGGTGACCCGCGCCCGGTCCGGATAGACGGTGACGCCGACGACCGGTGCATCGATCTCCGCAGTGTCCACGACGGCGAGAGTAGTCCAGGCGCACTCGGCTCGCGGGGCACCCCGACGGCGTGAACGGCCGAGTGCGCCGCGCCTGTGCTGCTGTCGCACCCGACCGATTCGAACACCGTCTAGCCTCGATGATTCGTGCCTGACGCCGGCTCCTTCGGCCCGGCGGAGCTGATCGTTG
>NZ_PNOZ01000113.1:0-15675 GCF_002879555.1 Verrucosispora sp. ts21
GGGAGGGGAGGGAGGGCGGGTGGGTTAGGCGGTGAGGGCTAGGGCTAGGGGGAGGATGGCGGGGGCGGCGGCTCGGCGGAGTTCGCGGGTGGCCATGGTGAGGGTCCAGCCGGTTTCGACCAGGTCGTCGACGAGCAGGATCGGGCCGGTCAGGGCGGCCAGGGCGGCGGCGAGCGGGTCGGGCACGGTGAGGGTGCCGTGCAGGGCGCGTACCCGCTGGGCGCTGTTTCCGCGTGGGGCGCCGGACGGGCCGGTGAGGAGCACCCGACCCAGCAGCGGGATCCGTCCGACGGCGGCGATTCGCTGCGCCAGCGAGTCGATCAGGATGGGATGGCTCGTCGAGTCGACGGTGACCACCCCGACCGGGCGGCTGGGCCACGGGTCGTCCCCGTGCGCCCACGCCTTGAGCACCTCGATGACGGCGGCGGCCACGTCGTCGGGCACCGGCCCGTCCGGGGTACCGGGCCCGACCAGGCCGCGCAGCCGGTCACCCCACCCGAGATCGGAGAGCCGGCCCACGGCCCGACCGGGCAGCGCCTGCTCCGCCGGGGCGATCCGCCCCTTGAGGGGTACGCCGACCGCCTCCAGCCCGGTCGGCCAGAGCTTCTTCGGCGCGATCGGCACACCGGGTCGGCCGAGGAAGGTCTGTGCGGCGGTCAACGCCGTCGGTGACACCTCGGGCGTGAACAGGGGTTCGGCGCACCTGTCACACCGGCCGCAGTCGGTGGCCCCGGCGTCGTCAAGGCATTCGCGCAGGTAGCGCATCCGACAACCGGTCGTCGAGGCGTACTCCAGCATGGCCTGTTGCTCGGCGGCGCGGGCGGTGGCGACGCGGTGCAACCGGTCGGCGTCGTAGGTCCAGGGCTCGCCGGTGGCGAGCCAGCCGCCGCGGACCCGGCGGACGGCGCCGTCGACGTCGAGCACCTTGAGCATCATCTCCAGGCGGGCCCGACGCAGGTCGACAAGGGGTTCGAGGGCCTGGGTGGAGAGCGGCCGGTCGGTGTGCAGGGCGGCGAGGACCGCGCGGACCTGGTCCTCGGGCGGGAAGGCGAGCGAGGCGAAGTACCGCCAGATGGCCGCGTCCTCGACGCCGGGCAGCAGCAGCACCTCGGCGTGTTCGACGGCTCGACCGGCCCGGCCGACCTGCTGGTAGTAGGCGATCGGTGAGGGCGGGGCACCCAGGTGCACCACGAAACCGAGGTCCGGCTTGTCGAAGCCCATGCCGAGGGCGCTTGTCGCCACCAGCGCCTTGATCTTGTTGTCGAGCAGGTCCTGTTCGGCGGCGCGGCGGTCGGTGTCCTCCGCCTGCCCGGTGTACGCCGCCACCGACCAGCCCCGGGTGCGCAGGAACTCGGCGGTCTCCGTCGCCGAGGCCACGGTCAACGTGTAGATGATGCCGGAGCCCGGCAGTTGGTCCAGGTGGTCGGCGAGCCAGCCGAGCCGGTGCGCCGGGGTGGGCAGGTCGAGTACGCCCAACCGCAACGACTCGCGGTCCAGGCTGCCCCGCAGCACCAGCACCTCCGGCCCGGGGACGGCCACCTCGGTGCCGAGTTGCTCGGCCACGTCCCGGGTCACCCGGGTGTTGGCGGTGGCCGTCGTGGCCAGCACCGGCGTGTGTGCCGGCAGGTTGCCCAGGAAGGTCCGCAGCCGGCGGTAGTCCGGCCGGAAGTCGTGCCCCCAGTCGGAGACGCAGTGCGCCTCGTCGACCACCAGCAGGCCGGTGGTGGCGGCGAGCTTCGGCAGCACACCGTCGCGGAAGTCCGGATTGTTCAGCCGTTCCGGGCTGATCAGCAGCACGTCCACCGCTCCGGCGTGGATCTCCGCGGTGATCGCGTCCCACTCGTCGAGGTTCGCGGAGTTGATGGTGCGAGCCTGGATGCCGGCGCGGGCGGCGGCCTCGACCTGGTTGCGCATGAGCGCCAGCAGCGGCGAGACGATCACCGTCGGCCCGGCGGGGTGGGGCTGGTCACGCAGCAGCGCGGTGGCCACGAAGTAGACGGCCGACTTTCCCCAGCCCGTACGTTGCACGCAGAGCACCCGCCGCCGGTCGACCACAAGCGCCTCGATCGCCCTCCACTGGTCCTCGCGGAGCCGGGCGTGGCTGCCGGCCAACCGCCGCAACACTTCTTCGGCGCGTTCCCGGACCATGCTGCGTTCCTGGCTCATCCGGCCTTTCTACCAGCGCCGAAGGGGCACCGGTCCACCAGCGCCCGAAGGGTCACCGGCAGCGCAGCCGCAACCGCTGGCATACGATGCCGTTCGATAAGTGAGAGAGGACGAGATGACACAGCGAACCGGCATCACCGTCACGGGCCGGCGACTCGCGGTCACCGCGGTGGCCCTGCTCACCGCCGCTCTGGTGGCCGGCTGCGACGACGAGACGCCGCAGGCGGCTCCGCCGCCGCCGGACCCGAAGCAGGAGTTGCTGGCGGCGGTGCCGACCGACGAGGACCCTGCCTTCCGCTTCACCACCAGCGACACCTCCGGCGACGTGTCCGGTGTGATCGACCCGGTGAACCGGGGCATGGACATCGACACAGTCACCAAGGACAAGGACTTCACCCTGGAGATGTCCTTCCGGATGGTCGACTCGCGGACCTGGATGAAGGTCAACTTCAAGGGTTCGAAGGACATCCAGAAGCTGATGAAGCTGCCCACCAAGTGGATGGAGATGGACCCGGCGAAGCTCGACGGTCCGGACACGCTGCCCACGTACCAGGGCACCGACCCCGGCAACGCCGAGGTGATCATTCGCGCCGCCAGCGACGTGCAGGCCGGCGAGGCCGGGTCGTACACCGGAGTGATCGACCCGACCGACCAGCCGGACCTGGCGGACGCCCTGGAGGGAATCGCCACGCTCGGCGACGCCGCCGAGCCGATCCCGTTCACCGCCGTCGTCGGCGCGGACGGCAACCTCACCACGCTCACCCTGAAGATCCCCGCCGCCGGCAAGAAGAAGGCGAGCGAGTACGTGGTGGAGTACTACGACTTCGGCACCACTCCCCCCATCGCCGCCCTCACCCCCGACGAGGCCCAGAAGGCCCCCACCTCCGCCTACGACCTCCTCAACGGCTGACCGCAGCGCGAGGTTGATCAAGAGGTTTGCGTCTGCAGGCACCCCGATCCAGACGCAAACCTCTTGATCAACGCGGGCTGAGGGGGAGGCGCGCGGGGGTCAGCGGCCCAGGACTGAGCCGCCGTTGACGCCGAGGATCTGGGCGGTGACGAAGCTGGCGGCGGGGCTGGCGAGGTAGCGGACGGATTCGGCGATGTCGTCGGGGGTGCCGGCTCGGCCGACGAGGGTCGCGGCGACCCGCTTGGCGTGGCCCTCGGGGGTCATCCGGCCGACGAAGAACTCGGTCTCCGCGACGTAGCCGGGGCTGACCACGTTGACCGTGATCTGCTCGGGCCCCAGTTCGGCCGCGAGACTGTACGCCCAGCCGTGCAGTGCCGCCTTCGCCGCCGAGTACGCGTCACCTCCGCCCCGCTGGGCGGCGATCGAACTGATCAGGATCACCCGCCCGCCGGGACGACGCAGCGCCGGTCGCAGCGCCGCGGTGAGCAGCACGGCGGTGAGCACGTTGGTGTCCAGGGTCGCCCGCCAGTTCGCGGCGATCCCGGCCAGCGTGTCGTCCTGCGCGCTGTGGAAGCCGCCGGCGTTGTTGACAAGCACGTCGACCGGCCGCCCGTCGACCGCCTCGACCACCCGGCCGATCTGTTCGGGGTCGGTGAGGTCGACACTCACCGCGCGTACCGCCTCCGGTCGGCCGGTCTCCGACCCGATCCGTTCGGCCGTCGCCGCGAGCACCTCCGCCCGCCGGCCGAGGATGAGCACCGAGCACCCGTCGGCGACAAGCGTCCGCGCCACGGCCGCCCCGATTCCCGTACCACCGCCACTGACCACTGCCAACCGCTCGTCCACGCCACGCTCCCCCGCGTCCTGGTTCTCACTGGATCACGAGGCTAGCGGGCGGCGCGGTGTGCCGCCCGCCAGCCCGCGATCAGCTCTCCCGACGCGGGCCGAGACGCAGGGCGTTGCGCAGCAGGGCGAGCCGGGGGGCGAGGCTGGCCAGGCCACCGGGGAAGAAGTAGACGGCCAGGATGAAGACGGTGCCGAGGACGAAGAGGGGCTGGGACAGCGGCCGGCTCAGGAAGGCCGGCAGCGCGTCGATCGCACCGGAACTGCCCACCGAGATCAGCCGGTGGTCCAGGTACATGTAGAGGATGCCGCCCAGCACCGGACCCCAGCGGGTGCCGGGACCTCCGAGCACCACCATCACCAGCAGCGACAGGGTCAGCTCACTGCTGGTGATGTGCGGCGAGGCACCGCCGACGATCAGGCAGTAGACCACCCCGCCCGCCGCGGCCAGACCACCGGCCAGGGTGAAGGCGACAAGCTTGAAACGGTACGGATCGAGCCCGAGCACGCCGATGCGCCGCTCGTCGTCGCGTACTCCGGCCAGCACCCGCCCGGTCGGCGAGTTGCTGACCCGGTGCACCACGAAGACCACCACGACCAGGTACGCCAACGCCAGCCAGTACAGGTTCACCGTGTTGGCCACGCCGACCAGCCCGGACGGCACCCCGGCCACGTCCAGCGGCAGCCCCTCCTCACCACCGGTGAGTCCACCGAAGTCGCGGGCCACCAGGATCGCCCCGACCTGGGCGAAGGCCAGCGTCACCATGGCGAAGGCGATGCCGACCGTACGCAGCGCCACCGCGCCGACCAGACCGGCCAGGATGATCCCACCGACGATCGCCAGCGGCGCGGCCTGCCAGAGCGGCAGCCCGACCCGGGTGATCAGGATGTCGGTGCCGTACACGCCGGCGGCGAAGTAGAGGGCGTGGCCGAAGGAGAGCATCCCGGTCCGCCCGAACAGCAGGTCGTAGCCGGCCGCCAGGCCACCGAAGACCAGGCAGACGGCGAGCAGTTGCAGGGTGCCGGGCGAGTTCAGCGCGCCCTCGAAGATGCCCGGCAGGTGCAGCGTCGAGTACGGCAGGATCAGCGCCACGGCCAGCACGACCAGGGGCAGGAACGGGCGCAGCCGGGACCAGCCGGCCGGCTCCGACGGCACCGCCGCCGCAGGTGCCGTGACCTCGGGACTCTTGACCTCGGTCATGCCGTTGCCACCTTTCCGGCGATGCCCTGCGGGCGCAGCAGCAGCACCACGGCCAGCAGCGCGACCACGCAGATGTCGCCCAGCCCGGAGGTGCCGTAGTAGTTGACGAACTGTTGCAGCAGCCCGACCGCAACCGCCGCGTACGCGGACCCGACGACCGAGCCCATGCCGCCGATGACCACCACGATGAACGCGAAGATCAGCAGCGAGCCGCCCTGCTGGGGTGAGACGGTGCCGAAGTAGACGCTGCCCAGCGCGCCGGCCAGCGCCGCCGCCGCGCCACCGATGGCGAAGACCAGGGTGAACGCCTTGCGGACGTCGATGCCCAGCGCGGTCACCATCTCCCGGTTCTCCACCCCGGCCCGGATGATCAGGCCGTAGCGAGTCCACTGGAGGAAGGCCAGGATCGCGGCGAGCACCAGCACCGCGGCGACGATCAGCAGCAACCCCCCGTTGGGTACCTGTGCACCGAGGATCGTCGTCACCTGCCGGGTCCACTCCGGACGCGGGAACGGCCGGGCGTCGGCACCCCAGGTGGCCTGCAACAACGCCACCCCGGCCAGGGAGAGGCCGACGGTGACCAGCACCTGCTCGATGGTGCGGGAGTAGAGCGGCCGGATCAGCACCAGCTCCACCAGCACCGCCATCAGCGTGCCGGCGGCCACCCCGAAGGCGACCGCGACCACGAAACCGAAGCCGTCAGACCCGGCGCCGGGCAGGTTCCCCGCCGCCCACCAGGTCGCGTACGCCCCGACGCCGAGGAACAGCCCGTGCGCGAAGTTGAGCACGTCGGCCAGGCCGAAGACCAGTGACAGGCCGGAGGCCACCAGGAAGTAGAGCGCCGCCAGACCGAGCCCGGTCAGCGTCAACAGGATGACCGCGTCCATCAGTGCCCGTCCTTCCGTCCGCTGCCGGGCGCGGCGTGATGGCCCCCGGGCGCGGTGTGGTGGCCCTCGGCCGAGCCGACGCCGAGCAGCGACCGGGTCAGTTCGGTCTCCGCGAGCAGCCGCTGCGCGTCGCCGGTCCAGGCCACCTGGCCGGCGGCCAGCACCACCGCGTCGCGGGCCAACCGCCGGACCACGGCCAGGTTCTGCTCCACAAGCAGCACCGGCACGGATTCGGCGACCCGCGCCAACACCTCGGCCACCTCGGTCACCACCTTCGGCGCCAACCCCTTGGTCGGCTCGTCGACCAGCAGCAGCCGGTTGTCGTTGATCAGCACCCGGCCGATGGCGAGCATCTGCTGCTGCCCGCCGGAGAGCGAACCGGCCCGCTGCCGGGACCGTCGCTGCAACTCGGGAAAGAGCGCGAAAACCCGGTCGTACGCCGCGGTGCTGCCGCGCCGTTCGGCGAGCCGCAGGTTCTCCGCGACGGTGAGGCCGGCGAAGACGCACCGGTCCTCCGGCACGTAGCCGAGCCCGCCGCGCACCAGCCGGTGTGTCGGTTGGCCGAGCAGGGTCTGGGTCTGCATCCGGACCGTGCCGCGCACCTCGCCGTTGCGGGGGGTCAGCCCGACCAGGGCGCGCAGCGTGGTGGTCTTGCCGACGCCGTTGCGGCCGAGCAGCACGGTGACCCCGGTCGGCGAGACCGTGAACGAAACCCCTTGCAGGATGTGCAGTCCGGCGATCCGTACCGACAGGTCCTGCACTGCCAAGATCGGCTCCATCAGAGCTCCTCCCCCAGGTAGGCCTCTTGCACCGTCGGGTTGGCCATCACCGTCTCCGGGGTGTCGCAGGCCAGCAGGGCGCCGTGGTGCATCACGGCGATCCGGTCGGCCAGTTCGAGGATCACGTCCATGTGGTGCTCGACCATCAGCACCGACCGACCGCTGTCGCCGGTCAACGAGCGGATGACCTGGACCAGTTCCGGTACGTCCTCGGCGCTGACCCCGGCCATCGGCTCGTCGAGCAGCATCACCCGTGGTTCGCCGGCCAGCAGCAGCGCGATCTCCAGCTTGCGCTTCTCGCCGTGCGCGAGGGTGCCGGCCAACGCCGTACCCCGGTGAGTGAGGCCGACCCGGTCCAGCGCCGCGTCGGCGGCGGCGGCCACCTCCCGGTCGGCCGCCGCCCGCCGCCACAGCTTCATCGAACCCCCGCGGTGTGCCTGCACGGCGAGCCGGACGTTCTCCCGCACGCTCAGCGAGCCGAAGACCGAGGACGCCTGGAAGGTACGCCCCAGACCGAGCCGGGCCCGCCGGTGCGGCGGCAGGGTGGAGATGTCCTGTCCGTCCAGGGTGACCTGGCCCTCGGTGGGCCGACGCAGGCCGGTGATCAGGTTGAACAGTGAGGTCTTGCCGGCGCCGTTGGGCCCGATCACGCCGAGGAACTCCCCGGGTGCCAGGTCGATGTCGACGGCGTCGACGATGGCGACCTCACCGATCCGCCAGGTCAGACCGCGGGTGGCGAGCATGGCGTACCTCAGCCCTTCATCGCCTGGACCGGCGGCGCGGCCTCGTCACCGGTGAGTGCCTTCTGGGCGGTGGCGGTGAAGGTGTCGCCGCTGCCGGTCAGGCTCGCCTGGTACATCGGCTGGAGCAGGGCGTGATCCTCGGCGCGGATGGTCATGGTGCCCTTGACGCCCTCGAAGCTCCAGCCCTCCAGCGCGGTGATCATCTTCTCGACGTCGTCGCCGCCCTCCTGTACGGCCCGGACCACCATCTGGGCGGCGGCGAAGCCGTCCGGGTGGAACAGGTCGAGGGTGCCACCGGGGATCTTCGCCTTCGCAGCCGTGGCTGCCTCGGTGTCGCTGGCCCCGTCGAAGTAGTGCGACAGGAAGGAGATCTTGGTGCCGGCCGCGCCGAAGGTGGGCCAGGAGGCGCGGATGTCCAGGCCGGTGACGACCGTGGTGGAGCTGAGTACGCCCTGCTGGTCCAGCGTCTGCCACATCGCCGGGGCGGTGGTGCCGGCCCAGGCGACGAAGAGCAGGTCCGGCTTGGCGGACTTGATCTGGCTGGCGAACGGGGTGAACTCGGTGGCGCTGGCCGGTGCCCGGACCGCGCTGACGGTCGCCCCGGCGCCCCCGATGATCTCCTTGACGGCGGCCTCGTTGGCGTCGCCGAACGCGCCGTCCTGGGCGAACACCACGACCTTCTTGCCGGTCGGGTCGCCGATGAACGACCTGGCGGTCACCACGTCCTGGTACGACTGCCGCCCGGAACGGAACGTGTACTTGTTCACGCCGGTCACCGCGTCGGTGGCGGCCGGGCCGGAGATGAACAGCACCTTGTTCTGCGCGGCGATCGGGGCGACCTGGAGCGCCACACCGGACGCCGTCGAGCCAGCGATGATCTTGTTGCCCTTGCCGATCAGGTCCTTGGCCGCGGAGACCGCCTTCGCCGGGTCACCGGCGTCGTCGACCTCGGTGATCTCGATCGCCCGGTCGCCGACCTTGTTGGTGCCGCCGGTGGCGAAGTCCAGACCGGCCCGGAACCCTTCGATGTACTGCTTTCCGTAACTGGCCAGCGCACCCGACTGGGAATAGACCAGGCCAACCTTCACCGGCGCGGCGCTGTCGCCACCGCCGTTGGCGGTGTCCTGCGGGCTGCCACAGGCCGTGGCGACCATCGCCGCGGCCATCATCGTTGCGGCGGACAGGAACACCCGCCGTGTCGTCCGGACCGTCATTGCGACTCCACGTGAGGACTCAGAGGGAGGGAAACCTTATGTGTCGGCTCACGCTAGAAGTGACGTCACCCACGGGCTATGTGGCGGACGCACACAAGTAGCCGGAGGTGGGTGGCTTCCGGTTACAGCGATGACGGTGAGGCAGTGACCCGTCGGCAAGACCATGGCCCGACCTCCCACGGCCAAGCCCCACCCTGTGTCGTCATCCGCCACCACCCGGCCCGTCGGGTCATCGTGCATGCAGAGCGAGCTGGCTGGCAGGTGGTCCGCACCTGATCGCCGGTGAATCCTCGGGATTCCGATTTCCGCAGTTCGGGATCGGCTGAAATCAGAAGATTGTCTGGTGCGCCGGTTCCTTCGTCACCCCGTACGGCTGGTGCCGCTCGCTTTCCTGGTGGCGATCGGAATCGGCACCGGCCTGCTGATGCTGCCGTCGATGACGATCGGCCACGAGGCGGCGCCGATGCTCACCGCCCTGTTCACCGCCACCTCGGCGATCTCGGTCACCGGGCTGGCCGCCGTGGACACCCCGACCTTCTGGTCCACCCCCGGCCTGATCGTGATCACGGCGCTGACGCAGATCGGCGGGCTGGGCATCCTCACCGGCGCGGCGCTGGTGATCCTGACCGTGTCCCGGCGGCTCGGCCTGCAGAACCGGCTGCTGGTGCAGGCGGAGACCATGGAGTACGGGATCGCCAACCTCCGTCGCCTGCTGCTGCACATCGGGGCGACGGTGCTGGTCTGCGAGGCGGTGATGACGGCCATCGTCACCACTCGGCTCTGGCTGGGCTACGACTACCCGCTGGGGCGCGCCCTGTGGTCGGGCGGCTTCCACGCCATCCAGGCGTTCAACAACTCCGGCTTCTCGCTCTACCCGCACGGTCTGCTGACCTTCTCCCGCGATCCGTGGGTCAGCCTGCCGCTGGCGCTGGGCAGCATCATCGGCGGCCTCGGATTTCCGGCCCTGTTCGAGGCGGTCCGCGAGTGGCGCAAGCCGATCCGGTGGGCGGTCGCCACCAAGCTGACCATCTGGGGCAGCGCCGCCCTGGTCGGCTTCGGCTTCCTGACGTTCCTGCTGATCGAGTGGGGCAACACCCGGACCATCGGCCAGTACGCCGTCGCCGACAAACTGCTCGCCGCGTTCACCCAGATCGCGCTGTCGCGTACCGGCGGGATCGAGGTGGTGTCCACCGCCGGCCTGCGGGAGGAGAGTTATCCGCTGCTGACCGGGATGATGTTCATCGGTGGCGGCAGCGCCAGCACCGCCGGAGGCATCAAGGTCACCACCTTCTTCCTGCTCGCCTTCGTCATCTGGGCGGAGATCCGTGGCGAGCCGGACGTCACGGTCGGGCACCGGCGGGTGGCCACCGCCAGCCAGCGGCAGGCGGTCACGGTCAGCCTGCTCAGCGTCGCGATCGTGGCCGCCGGCACCTCCCTGCTGATCGCCGTGACCAACAAGGTGCCGTTCCACTCGGCGCTGTTCGAGATCACCTCGGCGTTCAGCACCACAGGTCTGTCGGTCGGCGTGACGTCGATCCTTCCTGACAGCGGCCTTCTCCTGCTGACCGTGCTGATGTACGTCGGCCGGGTCGGTCCGCTCACTCTCGGCTCGGCGATCGCCCTGAACACCCGTCACCGGCTCTACCGCTATCCAGAGGAGCAACCCATTGTCGGCTAGCAAACCGGACTCGGGAGGCATCGCCGTGATCGGCCTCGGCCGGTTCGGCGCCCGCCTGGCCGAATCGCTGAGCGCTCTCGGTCACACCGTGCTCGCCATCGACCGTGATTCCCGGCGGGTGCAGAAGTGGTCGGCGCTGCTCGACCAGGTGGCGCAGGCCGATTCCACCGACGACCAGGCGTTGCGTCAACTCGGGGTGGCCGACCTGAACCGGGTTGTGGTGGCCATCGGCGCCTCCCTGGAGTCCAGCGTGCTCACCGTGCTCGCGCTCGTCGAACTGGGCGTGCCGCAGATCTGGGCGCGGGCCACCTCGACCCAGCATTCGAAGATCCTGTCATCGGTCGGCGCGCAGCACGTGATCTTTCCCGAGAAGGAGACCGGCGAGCGGCTGGCGCATCTGATCGCCAGCCGGATGCTCGACTTCATGGAGTTCGGTGACGCCTTCGCGATCGCGAAGATGCACGTGCCCGCCCCGGTGACCGGGCATCACGTCACTGAACAGCAACTGCTCGACCGCTACGGGATACGGATCATCGGGGTCAAGCGGCCAGCCGAGCAGCGCTACCACTACGTCTCCGACAGCCTGCTGCTCCGCCCCGACGACATCGTCATCGTCGAGGGAACCATCGAGCAGGTCCAGGCCTTCGCCTCGCTGTCCTGACCCCGATCACTCAGGCCTTCCTGCCGGGTGGCGGCTTCGGCTTGCCCCGCTTGGCCGCCTTGGTCTTCTCCGGCTTCCCCTTCGCCGGGGTCCCCTTGGCCTGCTGGTCCTTCTTGTCGGGGCCCTTCTTCTTGGCAGGGGTGTCCTTCTTGCCCGGCTCGGCCTTCTTGCCCGGCTTGGCCTTCTCCGGTTTCGTCTTCGCCTTGTCCGAACCACCGGAACCGGCCTTGCCACCGGCGGCCTTCACCGGCTTCGGGGTCGGTGCGCTGCCGGCGATGCCGGACACCTGCACCCCGCACCGCTCGTCACCCAGCCGGAACTCCACCGGCAGCGGATTCGTCCCGGTGTACGTCCCGGTCAGGCGCAACTTCTCGGTCGCGCCGGGTGCCAGGGCGGGATGGTCCGGGGCGGCCTGGACCGCGACCGCGTGCCCCTGTTGGCGGGCCGGCACCGGGCTCGCCCCGGTCACCTGCTGCCCGCCGGGGAAGGCGAACCGGACCGTCCAGTCCCGCAGTTCCCGGTCGCCGGTGTTGGTCAGGCTCAACTCGGCGGTGAAGTCCTTGCCGGAGTCCTTGCGCAGCGCGTACGACACCTGGCACGGGATCCGGTCCTCGCCACCCATCCGAGCCTGGGTGGGCTGGTCGATGCCACCGCTGGCCGGGCTGCGCGAGGTGACTCCCCACACCGCCGCGGTGACGGCCATCAGCGCGACGGCGGCCACCGCCGCCTCGACCCGGCGTCGACGGTCCAGCCGCCGAGCGGTACGCAGACCCATCAGCGGCAGCGCATCCGTCGCCGCCGACCAGGGCAGGATTGTGGTGCCGGCGCTGGCCAGCAGCATCGGATCGGTCCGCTGGTCGGCCAGCGACACCGGCACGGCCGGGATCTTGCCGACCGCTTCGGCGAGGGTACGGGCCAGCTCGGCCGTACCGGGCCGGTCCGCCGGCCGCTTGGCCAGGCAGCGGTGCACCAGCTCGGCGACCCCCGCGGGCAGCTCCGGCACCGTCGGCATGGGTTCCGGTTCGCGGTACATGTGCGCCCGCAGCATCTGGGTGGTGGTGTCGGCCTGCCAGGGCAGCCGGCCGGTGAGCATCCGGTAGAGCAGCAGGCCCACCGCGTACACGTCGGTGGCGGGACTTACCTGACCGTTGTCGAGGCGTTCCGGGGCGAGGTAGGCGGGCGTGCCGAGCAGCGTGCCGTCCGCGCTCTTCTCGCTCTCCCCCACCAACGCCGAGATGCCGAAGTCGACAACCTTCACGCCGGTCGCGGTGAGCATCACGTTGCCGGGGGTCACGTCGCGGTGCACCACGCCACGGGCATGTGCGGTGGCCAGCGCGGAGGACACCTCGGCCGCGATCGTCACCGCCTCCCGCCAGGGCAGGACGCCCACCCCGGAGAGCCGGGCGGTCAGCGGCGCGCCGTCGATCAGCTCCATCACCACGTACGGCACGGTCAGCCCGACCTGCTGGGACTCGCCGTAGTCGTACACATTTGTGATGTTGGGGTGGCAGAGCCGGGCGGCGGCCTGGGCCTCGCTGCGGATCCGGTGGCGGAACGCCCGGTCGCTGGCCAGCCGGGACGCCAGGACCTTGACCGCGACCTGCCGGCCCAGCACCTCGTCGTAGCCACGCCAGACGACGGACATCCCGCCCGTGCCCAGTTGCTCGATCAACCGGTACCGCTCACCAAGCAGCTGCGCGCCCCTGCGTACCTCTGCACCCATGGTCGGCCTTGTTGCCCGAAGCGAACCCCGCTACACCTTTCTGAGCGGATTCGGTCAACGATGTCACCCGATCAGGCGGTGGCGAGCAGTTGGTCCACCGGCGCGTAGTCGTCGGTGAGCACCAACGCGTCACCGACGAAGTCGGTGAGATCCCCGCCGCTGAGCAGGCTTACCGGCTCGTTGTCGGCGTCCAGCCGGGCGCGCAGCGCGGCCAGCGGCAACGGCGCGTCGGAGGCGACGATGAGGAAGTTCGCACCCCGCTCGCCGGCCAGTGCCTCGGGTGGGGCGACCAGCGCGACATGCCGGAACTCGGCAGCGACGGTGGCCACCTCGCTGCGGATGAACCGCAGCGGCGGATAGTCGATGACGTTCTGCACGTACACCCCGCCGGGGCGGACGACCCGCCTGATGTCGGCGGCCATCTCCCGGGTGGCCAGGTGCCAGGGCACCACCAGATGCCCGAACGCGTCACCGACCACGAAATCCCGGCTGTCCGTCGCCTGCCGGGCCGTCCACAGCCGGGCGTCGCCCACCATCACCTCGAGATCCGGCCCCTGGCGTACGCCGAGGTGCTGCTCGCCCAGGTCGACGAGCCCGCCGTCGAGCTCGAAGACCAGGTTGTCGGTGCCCGGTCGGGTGGCGGTCAGGTAGCGCGGCACGGTGAACCCGCCCCCGCCCAGGTGCAGTGCGTCGAGCCGCTGCCCCTCGGGCGCCATCACGTCGGCCACCGCCCCGATCCACCGGGTGTACGCGTACTCCAGGTGGGTCGGGTCGGCGAGATCCACGTACGAGTGCTGGGCCGAGTTGAGCAGCAGCGTTCGCCCGCTCTCGCGGCCCGGATCGGCCTCGACCCGGGCACAGTGGTACGCCGTCTCCACGTCACACGGGTTCGGCGCGATCGTGGTCAGCCCCGCGCCGGCCAGGCCGAGCACCGCCAGCGCGGCCTTGACCCGGGCCGGGCCGGGCAGCGTCGCCCGGTCCTGGCGGTGCAGGTACACGCCGAGGGCGATGCCGGTGATGCCGAGCGAGGCGGCCAGCCCGAACAGGATGACCGTGCTGGGCAGCGCGGCGACCAGCACGAACCCGGTGACCAGGGTGGCCGTGACGGCACCCAGCGTGCCGATGCCGGAGAGCCGGCCGACCACCTGGCCGGTGCGGCGCAGGTCGGCGAGTTGCAGCTTGACCACAAGCGGGGTGACCGCGGACAGCAGCATCGCGGGGGCGAACACGGCGACCGCGACCAGCAGCAGGATCGCGCTTGCGGTGTCACCCTTGAGCACCTCGCCCGCGTAGCGCACCGCCGGCAGGGTGATCGCGGTGGCGATGCCGGAGAGCACCAGGGCCGGGGCCAGCAGCGTACGCGGATTGCGCTTGTCGGCCAGCCAGCCACCCGCCCAGGCCCCGTACGCGATAGCGGCCAGTGCGATGCCGATGACCGAGCTGGTCACCTGAAGCGTCACCCCGACGTACGGCCCGACCAGGCGCAGCGCGGCGGTCTCCAGGACCAGGACGGCACCGCTGGAGTAGAAGACCAGAAACGCGGCGAGCCCGTTGGGCAGCGCCCGTGGGGTCGCCGGCTCGGCCGACGCGGTGGGTGCCGCGACGTCAGGAGATGGAGAGCTCATCGTGGCGATGGTACGCAGCCCGCCGACGGCCGCGGGTCAGTACATCGAGAGATGAACATGGTTCGTGTGGTCTGCGGCGGGACTGCCGCTACCGCCGTACGCTCGCCAGCCGGTGCCCGGATGCCAGATCTGCCGGTACCAGATGACGTACAGCACACCGAGCCGGTCGGCGTTGCGTACGTGCCAGGCGGCCAGGCTGTCCCCGTACGCCTTGTCCCCGCCGGTGGCCGTGCGGTTCTCGAAGCCGTTGGTGGCGGCGGAGAAGTCACAGGCCCGACCCTTGGGGTGCTCACCGGAACCACCGCTGCGGTAGCAGGAGACGTACCGCTTGTATCCAGCGGCCTTGGTCTGCTGGAGCGCGTGCAGGGTGCGGGGCGTGATGCAGCCGGAGGTGGTCGGGTCGTTCACCGAGCAGGACTCGGACGGCCAGGAGCCGTTGGCGTTGCGCGGCGCCGGCTTGGCCGAGGTGGCGCTGCCGCCGCTGAAGCCGCCGCTGGTGCCCGAGCTGACCGCGGCCAACGCCGCCTCGGTCTCCTTCTTCTTCTTCGCGATCACGGCGAGCTGCTTGGTCTGCTCCCGCACCTCGGCGTTGATCGCGAGCTTGGCCTGCCGGGTCTGCTCGCGGGCCTCGGTCAGCTCGCGCACCCGGCGGCCGTCCCGCTGGGCCATCATGTCCAGGCTGGCTGCCCGCTGCACGAACGCCTCAGGGGTGCCGCTGTCCAGCAGCGCGGCGGCGGCACTGAGCCGGCCGATCCGGTACGACTGTGCGGCCACCTCACCGACCATCACGCTCAGCTCGGTCAGCCGCCCCTCCAGCTCGGACAGCTCCTTGGCCATCTTCTTCTGACGCTTCTTGGAGCTGTCGAGCTTGCGCTTGGCCTCGATGTGCGCCTTGGCGGTGGCCTCCAAGGTGTCCCGCAGCTTCTTGCTGCCCCCCTCGTTGGGCTCGGCGTACGCCGGGACGGCACCGACGCCGAGCAGCAACGCGACGGCGGCGAGCAGGGTGATCAGCGGCCTGTGTAAGCGCCGCCGCACGGGCATGGACCTGCGCACGAAAGCATCCTTTCGTCGTCCGCCGGCCCCCCGGTGAGATCACTGCGCGGCGGCGGCCCCCGCCGGCGCCGATCGGCGGCCTGCTGGCGGTAGACCGCCGGTCAGAATACCGGAACCGCCCTCCCCGACCAGTCCCCCGACCCCCACACCCGTCAATAACCCACCCACCGCAACCCCCACCTCACCCTCCGC
>NZ_PNOZ01000114.1:0-15612 GCF_002879555.1 Verrucosispora sp. ts21
TGCACCGGGCCGCTTCCCACAGGCCGAGGTTGCGCAGCGCGTTGCCACCCCCTCCGCCCGTGTTGATCAAGAGCTATTGGTCTGGATCCGGCGCGATGGCGACGCAAACTTCTTGATCAACACCGGTGGAGGAGGGGTTGGGACCTTTGGCCCGTGCGGGGGGTGGGGTGGAGGGGGTAGAAACGGGGGATGATCCGGGTGTTCTTGCTCGACGACCATGAGGTCGTCCGTCGTGGTCTCGCCGATCTGCTGCACGCCAGCGGAGACATAGAGGTGGTCGGAGAGTCCGGTTCCGCGCAGGAGGCGGCCCGGCGGATCCCCGCGCTGCGTCCGGACGTGGCGATCCTCGACGCTCGGCTGCCCGACGGCAACGGCATCGACGTCTGCCGGGACATCCGGGCGGTGGACTCCTCGATCAAGGGGTTGATCCTGACCTCGTACGAGGACGACGAGGCGCTGTTCGCCGCGATCATGGCCGGTGCCTCCGGCTACGTGCTCAAGCAGATCCGTGGCACCGACCTGGTCGACGCGGTGCGCCGGGTGGCGGCCGGTCAATCGCTGCTCGACCCGGCGATCACCACCCGGGTGCTGGATCGCATCCGCAGCGGCGTGGAGCAGCCGCGCGAGTTGCAGTCCCTCACCGAGCAGGAACGGCGCATCCTGGAGTACGTGGCCGAAGGGCTGACCAACCGGGAGATCGCCGGCAAGATGTTCCTGGCCGAGAAGACCGTCAAGAACTACGTGTCAAGCGTGCTGGCCAAGCTGGGGCTGGAGCGGCGCACCCAGGCCGCCGTCCTCGCCACCCGGCTGCTCGGCAAGGGCCACTGACCAGCCGCGGCCAGGCCCACCGGGGCCTGGCCGCGCCACGGTACGCCGAAACCACCGGCCCGCAGGGAACAGCGTCGCCGGTCAGTCCCGGAGCGGGATCGACCAGTGCAGTCGGGTGCCGCGCGGCTCGGTCGGGTGCACCTCGAAGGCTCCGCCGTGGCGTTCGGCGCGTTCGCGCAGGTTGATCAACCCGCCCCGGGCGGCGGCCGGGTCGCACCCCACCCCGTTGTCGGTGACGATGACGCTGACCCGGGTGGCTTCGACGCTCACGGTCACCGACACCGCCGACGCCTCGGCGTGGCGTACGGCGTTGGAGAGGGCCTCGCGCAGCACGGCGGTGAGGTCGGGGCGGACCGGGTCGGGCACGGCGCTGTCGATCGGCCCGATCAGCTCCAGTCGGGGCCGGAAACCCAACGACTCGGCGGCCACCTCGACAGCCTCCCGGATCTCGGTGCGCAGCGCCGCGCTCACCGGGCTGCGCAGCTCGAAGATGGTGCGCCGGATGTCCTTGATGGTGGCGTCCAGGTCGTCGACCGCGGCGTTGATCCGCTTCGCCAACTCCGGACGACCGGCGAGCGGCACCGCGCTCTGCAGTTGCAGACCGGTGGCGAACAACCGCTGGATGACCACGTCGTGGAGGTCACGGGCGATGCGTTCGCGGTCCTCCAGGACCACCAACTGCTCCCGTTCCTCCTGCCCCCGGGCCCGCTCCATGGCCAGCGCGGCCTGCCCGGCGAAGCTGCCCAGCAGCACCACGTCGTCGTCGGTGGCGCCGTCGTGGTCGACGCTGTGCGCGATCACCAGGACACCGTGCAGCGTGTCGGCGGTGGCCAGCGGTGAGATCACCGCCGGGCCGGTGTGCAGCACCGCCGGCCAGGGCGCGGCGTGCGCGAGGTCGTCCACCGAAGCGTGCCGGCCCTCGGCGACCGGACCGGCGAAACTCGTGTCGTCGGCCGGCAGCACCGTGCCGACCAGCGCGCGGGCCTGCGTGCCGGAACCGTCGACGACCTCGACGGTGAAATGGTCGGCCATGTCGTCGTAGAGCAGCACCAGGGCCAACTCGGCTTCGGCGACCTCGCGGGCGCGGCGCGCCACCAGGGTCAGCGCGTCGGTGCGGCGTACCTCACCGAGCAGCAGCGAGGTGATCTCGGCTGTGGCGGCGAGCCAGCGTTCCCGCCGACTGGCCAGCGCGTACAGCCGGGCGTTCTCGATCGCCACGCCGGCCGCCGCGGCGAGCGCCACGACGATCTCCTCGTCGTCGTCGGTGAACTGCGCGCCGCCCTGCTTCTCCGCCAGGTAGAGGTTGCCGAAGACCTGGTCCCGGATCCGGATCGGCACCCCGAGGAAGGTGTGCATCGGCGGGTGGTTCGGTGGGAAGCCGTACGAGTGGGGGTGCTGGGTGATGTCCGGCATCCGCAGCGGCTTCGGGTCGTCGATCAGCAGGCCGAGCACGCCCCGCCCGTGCGGCAGGTCACCGATCTTGGCGTGCAACTCGGGGGAGATGCCGTGCGTGATGAAGTCGTGCAGGGTCCGGTCGGTGCCGATCACACCGAGCGCGCCGTACCGGGCGCCGGCCAGTTCGCAGGCCGACTGCACGATCCGTCGCAGGGTGCTGTGCAGATCCAGGTCGGTGCCGATGCCGACGACCGCGTCGAGCAGCGCGCGCAGCCGTTCCCGGCTGGTCACCACCTCGCCGACCCGGTCCAGCATCTCCTGGAGCAGCTCGTCGAGGTGGACGCGGGACAACGGACTGAGCCCGAGCGAGGGGGGCTCGTGGCGGGGGTTCGGTGCGCCGTCGGTCATCCGGCGATGCTATCCGGCGTACCGGCGGGACAGAACGCCTGCGCGATCGGTCAGTCGTCCACGGCCGTGGTATCCACCACCTGTTCGCGCGGCAGCCGTGGGGTGTGCGGCGGACCGGCGTGTTCCGGGTCGGCGACCCCCAGGCGCAGGACGAGGTACGGGTGACCGAACCCGGCCAGCACCTGGCGCAGGATCTGGCGGGTGCCACCGACCTCCACCACCCCGCTCAACGGGACCACTGACACACCCAGCCGGGTGGCGAACAGCCAGGCGGCGGAGAGCGCCTCCCCGGCGCGCAGCCAGGCGCGCGGGTCGTCCTCGTCGCCGTAGAGCACCCCGTACGAGGCCGCCCGGTCGTGCCCCGGACCACCGGACAGGGTGCCGGGACGGCCGAAGTCGCGGCCCGGCACGGTGGTCTGCGCGGGCTGCTGCAGCAGCACCTCCGGCGGGAGCCCGCTGCCACCGGCGCGGCTGGTCCAGTAGTCGAGCTCGGCCCGCAGTTGGGAATCCTCCGCCTCGACCTCGGCGGCGTGCGAGGCCGCGGCGGCCAGTTGCAGTACCTGGTCGCGGTCGAGGATCTCCAGGTGGGCGCCTTCCCCGGCGGCGGCCGACGCGATCGCGGTCAGGTTCTCCTCGCTCACCGGTTCCTCGCTGACCGGCCGTCGGTCGGTGTGCCGCACCTGCATGCACTGCACCATGCGCATCGCGTCCGGGTCCACGCCGGAGGCCTGCGGATCGGTCAACCGGGCGAGCAGTTCCGGCTCGCCCGGATCGGGCATCCGGTGCACCGTCGCCGTCCAGCCTTCGGCGGCCAGCGCCAGGCGCGCGTGGTGCAGGGCGGCACCGCAGCTGAGCATGACCAACTGGCCGGTCGGGTCGGTGGCCGTGGGCTGGCGGTCGGAGACCAGCCGCAGCTCCAACGCCTCGGGAAGCACCCGCCAACGCCAGGGCTGGGTGTTGTGCACCGACGGCGCGTGACCGGCCATCGCGGCGGCCTCCGCGAGGGCGGTGGTCAACGGGCGGCGGGTAGCGGGCGTCTGGTGGCTCATCGTCACGACCTTTCCGTATGTCCCCATCGTGCCGCACCTCGGTACGGCTGTGGGGCGGGTCCCGTTCATCCTGGGCCACACGTCGGTCGTTCGCACGGACCGCTGGGCCCGCCGGCGGGGGCACTCCGGCCCGGATTCCGCCCGCAAGGGGGATTCGGCATCCGCTGTCGGCCGCGACATCGGAAGGCTCGTTGGTCGGAAGTGGCCGACGTCGGGGCTCGCGGGTTGGGACGATCCGCTGGTGGGGGCGCAGTCGGGGGCCAGCGGGCCGGGGCACGGCGGCAACGAGTGCCTGCCGGAGCATCCGGCGCAGCACGGCCGGTCCGGCGGTCCGCTGCGCCGGCGGTGGGGGTTGTGGGCGCCGCTGACCGGGCTGACCGTGCTGGTGCTGGTCGGCGCGGGGCTGCGGTGGGCCGGGCGGTCCGGCGTCGCCGATCTGGTGTGGGCGGCAGTCACCCTGGTCGCGCTGGTGCCCGCCGCCGTCTCCGTGTTGCGTGATCTGTGGCGGCGCCGGTTCGGCGTGGACGTGATCGCGGTCCTGGCGCTGGTCGGGGCGCTCGTCGTCGGGGAGTACCTGGCCGGTGCGGTTATCGCGGTGATGCTGGCCACCGGACGGACCCTGGAGGCGTACGCGCAGCGGCGGGCGACCCGGGACCTGCGGGCCCTGCTGGAGCGGGCACCGCGAACGGCACGACGGCGCACCGCCGACGGCGGCATCGAGGTGGTGCCCGTCGACCAGGTGGCGGTGGGCGACCGGCTGCTGGTCGGCCCCGGTGACGTGGTCGCCGTCGACGGGGTCACCGAGGATCCGGCGACGCTCGACGAGTCGGTGGTCACCGGGGAGTCCCAACTCGTCGACAAGGGCGTCGGTGCGGCAGTGGCCAGCGGCGTGATCAACGCCGGCGCCGGGTTCGGGCTGCGGGCCACCGAGAGCGCCGCCCGCAGCACGTACGCGGGAATCGTGCGGCTGGCCGAGGAGGCGACCGCCCGCAAGGCGCCGACGGTACGGCTGGCCGACCGGTACGCCGCGGCCTTCGTACCGTTCACCCTGGTGCTGGCCGGGCTGGGCTGGCTGCTGTCCGGCGACATCATCCGCGCGGTGGCGGTGCTGGTGGTGGCGACCCCGTGTCCGCTGCTGCTGGCCACCCCGATCGCGATCGTCTCCGGGCTGTCGCGGGTGGCCCGCCGGGGCGTGCTGGTACGCGACGGCGGCTCGCTGGAGGTGCTGGGCCGGGTCCGTACCCTGCTGGTGGACAAGACCGGCACGCTCACCGTCGGCCGCCCCCGGGTGGCCGAGACCATCGTCGCGGCCGGGGGCGACCCCGACGAGGTGTTGCGGCTGGCCGCGTCGGTGGAACAGCTGTCTCCGCACGTGCTGGCGGCGGCGCTTGTCGAGCACGCCCGCGACCGGGGATTGCGGCTGACCATGCCGACCGAGGTGACCGAGGAGCCGGGCCGGGGGGTGCACGGCCGGGTCGACGGGCGGCGGATCCGGGTCGGGCAACTCGACGGCGACCCGCCATCCTGGGCCCTACCCCGGATCGAGGAACCGGGACACTCCGTGGTCTGGGTGGCCGACGACACCGGGCCGATCGGCGCGATCCTGCTGGAGGATCCGGTACGCCCCGACGCCCGCCGAGCCGTCGACCGGCTGCGCGCGGCCGGCCTGAGCCGGATCGTGATGGTCACCGGCGACCGGCCGGACGCCGCCCGGCGGGTCGCCGAGGCGGTGGGTGTCGACGACGTGCTGGCCCGGTGCACACCGCAGGAGAAGGTGGCGCGGGTACGGGCCGAGGCCGACCGGGCGGTCACGGTGATGGTCGGCGACG
This sequence comes from Verrucosispora sp. ts21, assembly GCF_002879555.1. Taxonomy (NCBI): domain Bacteria; kingdom Bacillati; phylum Actinomycetota; class Actinomycetes; order Micromonosporales; family Micromonosporaceae; genus Micromonospora; species Verrucosispora sp. ts21. The sequence continues at coordinate 5,510 of NZ_PNOZ01000114.1, forward strand.
GGGTGAACGACGCCCCGGCGCTGGCCGAGGCGCACGTGGGGGTGGCGATGGGGGCCACCGGGGCGACCGCCTCCGCCGATGTGGCCGACGCGGTGCTCACCGTCGACCGGCTCGATCCGCTCGCCGACGCGGTCGAGATCGCCCGGTACGCCCGCCGGATCGCCGTGCAGAGCGCCACCGTCGGCATGGGGCTGGCGGTGTGCGCGATGGGGTTCGCGGCGGCCGGCCTGCTGCCACCGGTGGCCGGTGCCTTCCTCCAGGAGGGCATCGACGTGCTGGTGATCCTCAACGCGCTGCGCGCCCTGTACGGCGGTCTGCACGCCACCGGTTCCCCGCCGGCCTGAACGACCGAGGGGGAACCGGTGGCGTGAGGCTCAGCGTTCCCGGACCACCGCCACCGGGCAGTGCGCGTGCTGGATGAGTTGCTGGCTGACCGAGCCGAGTAGCATGCCGCGCAGCCCGCCGCGGCCTCGGGTGCCGACGACCATCAGTTGAGCGTTGCGGCTGGCGTCGATCAGCAGCCCGGCGGGGGCGGCGGCGGCCGTCTCGACGCTCACCTCGACGTCGGGGAAGGTCGCCTGCCAGCGGCGCAGCGGTTCGTCCAGTTCGGCGCGCTGTGCGGCGAGCGCCGCCTCGCGGGCCTGCTCGCCGGTCAGGTTCCACTGCTCCCGGCCGGGCTGCCAGGCTCGCAGCACGTGCAGCGGTACCCGACGCAACGCCGCCTGCTCGATGGCGAAGCCGAGCGCCAGCAGGGACTGCTCCGAGCCGTCCACGCCGACCGCGACGTGTCCGGCGCGGGTGACGTCGGCCGTCTCGCGGCGCACGACCACCACCGGGCAGTGCGCGTGTGCGGTGACGCTGACGGCGGTGGAGCCGGCGAGCAGGCCGGTGAAGCCGCCGTGCCCACGGCTGCCCAGCACCACCAGGCCGGCCGCGGTGGAGCACTCCTCCAGCACCAGGGCGGGTGGCCCGTCGAGCACCTCACCGCTGACCGTCAGGTCGGGGTGCGCGGCGGCGGCGTCGGAGGCCGCCTTGCGCACCAACTCCTCGACCTGCTGCCGGGCCTGCTCGTCCGGCCACATCCCGGGCGTCATGCCGGGCCCGACCCAGCCGGCCACGGTGAGCCATTCGAAGATGTACGCCAGCCGTACCGGCCGACCGTCCCGTCCGGCCTGCGCCAGGGCCCATTCCAGGGCCGCTGCCGCGTCCGGCGAGCCGTCGTAACCCACCAGAATCTGCTCGTCGCTCACGATGTCACCTCGCTACGGGTTGGTCTGGTCGGTTTCGCGGACCCAGCGCCACTCGGCGACCCGGGGATCGTCCTCGCCGTACTGCCGGGTGTAGTCGCGGCAGGACTGCCGGGCGTCGGTCATCTCCTGGCGCAGGTGTGCGGCGCGGGCCGCCAACCCGGGCACCCGGTCGATCACGTCGATCACCAGGTGGAAGCGGTCCAGGTCGTTGAGCATCACCATGTCGAACGGAGTGGTGGTGGTGCCCTCCTCCTTGTACCCGCGCACGTGCAGGTTGTCGTGGTTGGTACGCCGGTAGGTGAGCCGGTGGATCAGCCACGGGTAGCCGTGGTAGGCGAAGATGATCGGCTTGTCCCGGGTGAACAGCGTGTCGAACTCGTTGTCCGGCAGCCCGTGCGGGTGCTCGCTCGGCGGTTGCAGCCGCATCAGGTCCACCACGTTGATCACCCGCACCTTGAGCTCGGGCAGGTGCTGGCGCAGCAGGTCGGCCGCGGCCAGCGTCTCCAGCGTCGGTACGTCGCCGGCACAGGCGAGCACCACGTCCGGCTCGCTGTCGCCGTCGGTGCTGGCCCAGTCCCAGATCCCCAGGCCGCGCCGGCAGTGCTGGACGGCCTCGGTCATGGTCAGCCAGTTCGGTGCGGACTGCTTGCCGGCCACCACCACGTTTATGTAGTGCCGGCTGCGCAGACAGTGATCCATGGTGGACAGCAGGGTGTTGGCGTCCGGCGGCAGGTAGACCCGGACCACTTCGGCCTTCTTGTTCATCACGTGGTCGATGAAGCCCGGGTCCTGGTGCGAGAAGCCGTTGTGGTCCTGCCGCCAGACATGGCTGGAGAGCAGGTAGTTCAGCGACGCGACAGGCAGCCGCCACGGGATGTCCCGGGTCACCTTCAACCACTTGGCGTGCTGGTTGACCATCGAGTCGACGATGTGGATGAACGCCTCGTAGCTGGTGAAGATGCCGTGCCGGCCGGTGAGCAGGTAACCCTCCAGCCAGCCCTGGCACAGATGCTCGGAGAGGACCTCCATCACCCGGCCCTCGGGGGAGAGGTGGTCGTCGCCGGGGACGATGCGGGCCATCCAGGCGCGGTTGGTGACCTCGAAGGCCGCCTGGAGCCGGTTGGAGGCCACCTCGTCCGGGCCGAACAGCCGGAACGTCTGCGGGTTGGCGACGATCACGTCGCGGATCCACTTGCCCAGCTCTCCGGTGGCCCCGGTGACCGTCGCACCCGGTCGGGGCACCTCGACCGCGTAGTCGCGGAAGTCGGGCAGGGTCAGGTCGCGCAGCACCTGCCCGCCGTTGGTGACCGGGTTGGCGCTCATCCGCCGGTCACCGGTGGGCGGCAGCGCGACCAGCTCGGCGACCGGTGCGCCGGTGGCGTCGAACAGCTCCTCCGGCCGGTAGCTGCGCAGCCAGCGCTCCAGCTCGGCCCGGTGCGCCGGGTTCGTGCGTACCTGCGACAGCGGAACCTGGTGGGCCCGGTACGTCCCCTCGACCTGCTTGCCGTCGACCTCGCTCGGCCCGGTCCAGCCCTTCGGCGTACGCAGCACGATCATCGGCCAGCGCGGACGGGTGACGGTTCCCCCGGAGCGGGCCTGCCGCTGGATCTCCGCGATCTCGTCGAGCGCCCGGTCGAACGTGGCGGCCAGCAACTCGTGCACGGCGGCAGGCTCGTCACCGGCCACCACGTACGGCTGGTAGCCGTAGCCGCGCATCATGTCGAGCAGATCGGACTCGGGGATCCGGTCCAGCACGGTCGGGTTGGCGATCTTGTACCCGTTGAGGTGCAGGATGGGCAGCACCGCGCCGTCGCGGGCCGGGTTCAGGAACACGTTGGACAGCCAGCTGCCCGACAGCGGGCCGGTCTCGGCCTCCCCGTCACCGATCACGCAGGCGACCAGCAGGTCCGGGTTGTCGAAGGCCGCGCCGTAGGCGTGGCTCAGCGCGTACCCCAGCTCGCCGCCCTCGTGGATCGAACCCGGCACCTCCGCGGCCACATGGCTGGGGATGCCGCCGGGGAAGGAGAACTGGCGGAACAGCCGGGCCATGCCGGCCTCGTCGCGGTCGATGCCGTGGTACCGCTCGCTCCAGGTGCCTTCCAGCCAGCTGTTCGCGACCAGGGCCGGACCGCCGTGGCCGGGGCCGGTGATGTAGATCGCGGACAGGTCCCGCGCCACGATCACCCGGTTCAGGTGGGCGTAGATCAGGTTCAGGCCGGGGGAGGTGCCCCAGTGGCCGAGCAGCCGGGGCTTGACGTGTTCGGCGGCCAGCGGCTCGCGCAACAGGGGATTGTCGAGCAGGTAGATCTGGCCGACGGTCAGGTAGTTCGCCGCCCGCCAGTACGCGTCCAGCCGGCGCAGCTCCTCATCGGTCAGGGTGCTCTTCGGATTCAGGGCGGTGTCCATACTGGGTGAGCCTCTCCCTGTTCGGCGGATTCCGCATCCGCAACACGTGGTTTCCTCCTTGAGTCTGGCGACATCGGCAGCCATGAATCAGGGCCATTGGTCCCGCCCGCCCGGGTGTCACGACCCGTCGGCATCCGGTCCGCCGGTCACTCCACGCACCACGATCACCGGTGACGGGGCGTGGTAGAGCACCGCCTGACTGACCGCGCCGAGCATGCCGCGCCACGGCTCGTCGCCGCGCGCGGCAACCACCGTCAGCTGCGCCGACCGGGACTGGTCGACAAGCACCGAGCCGGGATCACCGCGTACGACGTGGCATTCGACGGCCGTGTCGTCGGCGCTCACCCGGGCCACCAGGTCGCCGAGCCGCTGGGTGGCCGCCTCGATGGCGTCGTCGGTGTCGACCACCCACACGGCCATCAGCCGGGCCCGCAGTTCTCTGGCCGCGGCGAAGGCCCAGGCCAGCGCGGTCTCCGCGGAGGCCGACCCGTCGACCCCCACGAGCACCGGGCCCTGCGGCGGTGGTTCCCGTCGGACGACAAGCACCGGGCAGTCGGCCCGGGCGGCCACCTGGACCGCGGGGCTGTCCGCCGGGATGCACCTGTCGCAGTGGGCCATTCCGCCGTCGCCGACGGCCACCAGGAAGGCCGACTCGGACTTGCGTACCAGGTTCGCCACCGCCGGACCCTCGACGATCTCGGTGGTGATCGGCACCTCCGGCTGACTGAGCCGGACCGCCTCGCTGGCCTCGGCGATCAGCCGCTCGGCGTCGGCCCGCGAACCGGAGACCGCCGGCGCGGCCATCGCCGCCCAGTTGAAGGCGTGCAGCAGGTGTACGCCGCAGCCGTGCCCGGCGGCCACCCGCGCGGCCACCCGGGCCACCGGCAGGGCGTCGCTCGGACCGATGCCGGCCAGCACCGGCGCGTCGTTGGTTGAGGCCACCCGACCTCACCCCCTGTCCCCGCCTGACCTGCGTACGAGGCTAGTCGCGGCGGTGCTGCTCAGGGGCGCGATCGGAAGACTGGGTGTCAACATTGGTTGACGACCGGGCGTTGTCAATGTAAGTTGACAGCATGAGTCAGGCTACCGAACTCGCCGCCGCGGCCGGCAGCACCGATCCCCGGGTCGGCCTGCGCGCGGTCCGCGCACTGCGTCGGCTGCTCGAACGACTGGAGGTGGTCCAGGTGGACAACGCCCGACGGCAGGGCTGGTCCTGGCAGGAGATCGCCGACGCGCTCGAGGTCAGCCGGCAGGCGGTCCACAAGAAGCACGCCGGGCGTCCGGCGGTCGAATCCTCCTGGGAGGGGTGATGTTCGAACGGTTCACCGACCGGGCCCGCACTCTGGTGCGCCAGGCCCGCGACGAGGCCCGGGCCGAGGGGCAACGACCCGTCGGCACCGAGCACCTGCTGCTCGCCCTGCTCGCCGACGGCGACAGCCTCGCCGTCCGGGTGTTGCGCGACGCCGGCGTCACCGCCGACGACCTGCGCGCGCGCATCCGCCGACACGCCGAGACCGGCAGCACCGGGCTGGCCGAGGCCGACGCCGTCGCGCTGCGCGAGATCGGCATCGACCTGGCCGCCATCGTGGCCCGGATCGAGGAATCCTTCGGCCCCGACGCGCTGCGCGAAGCCGTACCGCCGCCACGACGCCGGTGGGGCCGCCGCCAGCGGCCGGGCGGCCCGTTCTCGCACCGGGCGAAGAAGGTGCTGGAGTTGTCGTTGCGCGAGGCGATCCGGCTGCGCCACCGGCACATCGGCACCGAACACATCCTGCTCGGCCTGCTGCGCGAGGGCGGCGGGCTGGGCGCGCTGGTCCTCGCCGAGGCCGGCGTCGACCTGGCCGACACCCGTCGCCGGGTGGAAGCTGCCCTGCGTACCGCCGCCTGAGTTCCTCGGCGATCCAAACGCGTCGGCCGGGTGAACCTGCCCACGCGCCGCCAGGGTGCCGAAGCCCGCACCATGGCGCACACTGACGCCGTGGAAGCTGGACGGCAGACGCGGTCGCTGCGCAGCGCGGTGGTGGTCAACCCGGTCAAGGTGGACGACCTCGACGCGCTGCGCCACACCGTGGAGGACACCCTCGCCACGGCCGGCTGGCCGGCACCGCTGTGGTACGAGACCACCATCGACGACCCCGGCCGGGGCCAGACCGAGCAGGCCGTCGCCGCCGGCGTCGACGTGGTCTTCGCCTGCGGCGGAGACGGCACCGTACGGGCGTGTGTCAGCGCGCTTGTCGGCACCGAGGTGGCGCTCGCCGTGCTGCCGCAGGGCACCGGCAACCTGCTCGCCGCCAACCTGGGACTCTCCACCGACCTGGCCGCCGGGCTGGCGGTCGCCGTGGAACGCGGTCGGCGGCTGCTCGACGTCGGTGAGGTGGACGGGCAGCACTTCGCGGTGATGGCGGGCATGGGCTTCGACGCGCAGATGCTCGCCGCCACAAGCGAGACCACCAAACGACGGATCGGCTGGCCGGCGTACGTGGTGGGAGCGGTGCGACACCTGCGGGACCGGCCGATACGGGTGTCGATCCGGCTGGACGACCAGCCGCCGCTGACCCGTCGGGCCCGTTCGGTGCTGGTCGCCAACGTCGGTCGGCTCCAGGGTGGGGTCACCCTGCTCACCGAGGCCGCACCCGACGACGGCTACTTCGACATCGCCGTGCTCAGCCCGCGTACGCTGCGGCACTGGCTCGCCCTCGGCTGGGGGGTGCTGCGCCGCCGCGACCGGGTGCCCCGGATGGAGGAGTTCCGGGCCCGGCGGGTAGAGATCACCAGCAACCGGGCCCAACCCCGCGAACTCGACGGTGACCTGATCGAACCGGGGACCACCCTGCAGGCGCAGATCCACCGGCGCGCGTTGTGGCTGTGCGTACCCCGGCCCGAGCAGGCCCCCGACCTCACCGACGACGCTGAAGCCGCTGCCGAGCGAGGTGAACAGCTCGTCGAGAGAAGTGGTACCAGTGAGCGCGAGGAGTGAGCTTGCGAGCCCCGCAGTCGCGAACGAAAGGCGACTCCGGTGAGCGCGAGGAGTGAGCTTGCGAGCCCCGCAGTCGCGAAAAAAGGCGACTCCGGTGAGTAGTACCAAGTTGGTGCCGGAGACCCGGCTGATGTCCGACGAGCAGCTCTGCGCCGACCACGCCTGGCAGACGTTGCGCCGGGAGGGCGGCTGGCACCTGCTGCGGGACGCCTTCACCCGGTTCCGCTACGGCGACGGGTTCAGCCACTCCCGGGCCTTCGCGTTCCAGCTCTGCCTGGCCGTGGTGCCGTTCCTTATCGCGTTGACCGGGCTGATCGCGGAGCTGGGTGCGGCCGAGGGCGGTGAGGTGGTCGCCGACACCGTCCTGGCGTTGACGCCGGGTGCCAGTGAGCAGGTGGTCGCCGAGCTGCTCGGTGACGGCGAGGGTGCCGGTGCCGAACGGGCCGAAGACATCGGCGAGGTGGCCCTGACCCTGGGTCTGATGACCGGGCTTGTGGCGTTGACGAGCACCATGGCGCAGATCGAACGCGGCGCCAACCGGATCTACGGCGTCGAACGGGACCGGCCGGCGCTGCGCAAGTACGTACGGGCTGCCGTGCTCGCCGTGACCGCCGGTCTGCCGGCGCTGGCCGGCTTCCTGATCCTGGTCGGCGGTGGGCCGATGGGTGACTCGGTGCAGCGGCACTACGCCTGGGGCGACGTGGCCGCCGTCGGCTGGGACGTCATCCGTTGGCCGCTGAGCCTCGGGCTGACCGTGCTCGCCGTCGCGGTGTTGTTCCGGCACGCGCCCCGACGCCATCAGCCCGGCCTGTCCTGGCTGTTCTTCGGTGCTGGTATCGCCACCGTGCTGTGGTGGCTGGCCAGCCTGCTGCTCGCCGGGTACGTCCGGTTCAGTGCGGACTTCGGGCAGACCTACGGTGCGCTGACCGGGATCATGGCGCTGCTGCTCTGGGCCAACCTCACCGGCATGGCGCTGTTCGGTGGTCTCGCGTTCGCGGCCCAGTTGGAGGCGGTGCGCATCGGCGTACCGGAGCCCGCCCAGCCGGACCTGTGGCAGCCGGAGGCACAACGCGACGACCTGCTCGACACCGGCGAGATGACCGCCCTGTAGCCCGAACGGGCCGACCCGCCGACGCGGCGGGTGTACGCGACACATCGACCGGGTACAGCGGCACGCCAGAGGCGAAGGAGGCTGCCGTGGGCGCGGTCAAGGACGTACTGCGTCGACCCCTGGGACACTTCACCGAACGTACGCTCGCCGGCCTGGCGCTCGTACTCGGTGCCGGGGTCGGTTTCGGGTTGGTGCTGGTGCTGGTCCGCGTGCAGTGGTCGCCGCTGTACGACATCGACCACGGTGTGGCGCGGTGGCTCAACGATCAGGTCTCGCCGATCGGCCCGCTGGTCACGGTGCTCAACGCGATCACCGACCTGGGCGGTCGGCCGGTCATCGTCTGGCTGGTCACCGTCGCGGTGGTGGGGTTGCTGATCCGGCGGCAGGGTCGGCTCGCCGTCTTCGTGATCGTCACCGGTGCCGGCGCGTTGATCCTCGACCCGGCCCTCAAGACCCTGGTGGACCGGTTGCGGCCCGAGGTGGAGACGCCGATCAGCTCGTACGCCGGCCAGAGCTTCCCCAGCGGCCACGCGCTCGGGTCGATGGTGGCCTATGGTGCGTTGCTGCTGGTCTTCCTGCCGGCGATGGCCCCGCGCTGGCGGAGGTTGGCGATGGTCGTGGTCGGTGTCGTGGTCTTCCTCATCGGTTTCACCCGGGTCGCGCTCGGCGTGCACTTCCTCTCCGACGTGATCGGCGCGTGGCTGCTCGGCGCGGCCTGGCTCGGCGTCACCGCGTACGCCTTCCGCCTGTGGCGGGTGGAGCGGGGCCGTCCGGCCGTGCCGTTGACCGAAGGGCTGGAACCGGAGGCGGCACACGAGGTGGCGCCCGCGCCGGACGAGGAGAAGCTGCTGCCGCACGCCCGAGCCGGCATCGCCGAGATCATCGTCGGTTGGGTGCTTGTCTTCGGCGCGCTGTACGCCTTCGGCACGTTCGTCAGCTACCACGCCAAGGGCACCTTCTTCGCCACCTGGGACGAGGTGGTGCCGACCTGGTTCGCCGCCCGGCAGACCCCGGCGCTGAACGACCTGAGCTGGTGGTGGAGCAAGGCCGGCGACACCCACGCGATCCTGCTCATCTCGATGATCTTCTGCCCGCTGGTGCTGGCCATCTGGCGGCGCTGGCGGCCGCTGCTGTTCGTGGCGCTTACCATGTTCGGCGAACTGACCCTCTTCCTCGCCTCCGCCGCCGCGGTGGACCGTCCGCGCCCACCGGTGGAGAACCTGGACGGGCCGATGCCGACCTCGTCCTTCCCGTCCGGCCACATCGCGGCCACCCTGTGCCTGTGGGTCGCCATCGCGGTCATCGTCTTCCCGCGCACCGACAGGTGGTGGCGGTGGCTGTTCGTGGCGCTGGCGGTGGTGCTGCCGGTCGGCGTGGCGGTCTCCCGGATGTACCGGGGCATGCACCACCCGACCGACTTCATGGGCGCCATCATGCTCACCGGCCTGTGGATCGGGCTGCTGTACTGGGTGCTGCGGCCCAACGCCGACGTCCACGAAGGCAACCAGCCGACAATCGAATCCGAGGACGTCGACACCCTCGACGACGAGTTGGCCAAGGCCGGTCGGGCGGACTGATCCGCCGTGCTGCGCGTGCTCACCTGGAACGTCCGCAACGGCGGCCGGGACTCCGGTGGTCCGGATCGACGCGACGCGCTGCTGCGGGTGATCGCGCAGGCCCGCCCCGACGTGCTCGCCCTGCAGGAGTTGCGAGGGCTGGACGTGACCGCCTTCGCCGCCCGGCTGGGCCTGCGGCCCTACGTGGCGGGCAGTTGGTTCGGGCAGCCGGTCGCGGTGCTGGTCCGGTCGACCTGGCCGGTGCTGACCGCCGCACCGGTCCGCCGCCCGTTCCACCACGGCGCGCAACGGGTGACGATCGGCACCGACGCCGGCCCGTTGACCGTGCTGAGCACCCACTTCTACCCGTACACCGGTCGACGTCGTCTGATCGAAGCCGGCTGGGCGGCCGCCGCGCTGCGCCGGGCCCGCGACGGCCTGGCGCTGCTCGCCGGTGACCTGAACACCCTCGACCCGTACGCCGAACACGCCGAGCAGATCGCCCGGCTGCCGGTGGCGTACCGTCGCCGTCACCTGCGCTGCGACGGACGGACCCCGGACACCCGCGCGGTGGCCCGACTGCTCGCCACCGGCCTGGTCGACCTGGGCGCGAACGCCGGTCCGACCGTGCCCACCGGCTACGGCGGCGCCGAGTTCTCCGACATGCGCCTGGACTACCTGCTCGCCACCCCCGCCCTGGCCACCCGCCTGCTGACTGTCGAAGTGCTCCGCACCCCCCACACCCACCAGGCCTCCGACCACCACCCCCTCCTGACCACCCTCTCCCTCACCCCCACCCCCAC
>NZ_PNOZ01000115.1:0-15259 GCF_002879555.1 Verrucosispora sp. ts21
TTGGCACTGGCTTATCAAGCACCCTGTTGAGTTCTCAAAGAACAACCACACACCAAACCGCGGCCTCAATCTGAAACCGTGTCTGGGGCAACCGCTCCAAACTATCCGAACCACACTCGGCAGATCAACCTGATGATCAGGAAGGATCCTTGAGGATCATTCGGGGCCCACGGTGGCGCACGCCTTTCGGCGGTCGCTTCTTCCGTGGAGAACCGCAGACCGGCCAGTCACCCTCAGGGGACTCGCCCGGCTCCTGCCGGCTCCAGAACTCTACCCGGTCGGCTTCGCGATCGCAACTCCAACTTTCAGAGCCAACTCGCACCGCCCAGTCTCGGCCTCGCGACCACCTTCATCGCGGGACCGGCGCCCGTTCTCGGCCGGTTTGCCCGGCCTCCCTCGTGCAGAGAGAAAGTTACGCGTACGCACCGGAGAAGGCAAATCAGCGGCTGCCGATGACGTTCTCCCGGCCCGGAACTCCGGCGTTCGGGGCACGGCGAGGGTGAGCGGTAGGCGCCGCAGCAGCGGGTGGCAGCGCGACATGCACCGACGACTCAGGTCGGCATCTTGGCGGCTCCGTACTCGCGCCGACATCCGAGGAGGGCATCGGCGTGCCAGAGTGTCTTGCATGGATGACGTGTCCCGGCCAACCAGCCCGGTCCTCGCCGAGGACGCGCTGCTCGGCCTCTTACTCCCCTTCTGGCAACTGATCATCGGAGCGTTCGTGCTCTTCGCCGTCGTGGTGTCGATCGGACGGTTGGTCCGACGCGGTCCCTCACGGATGAGCACCGCGCTCCTCGTGACCGCCGTTGCCATCGCCGGCTTCGCGGTGGTGGGCGTACTGCTTCAGGGGTAGGCGGCGCTCAGAGTCGACGGTTGGCCAGGCTGGGCAGTTCCGCGCGGATGCGGGCCAGCCGGTCCAGGTCGACGTCGGCGATCGCGAACCCGGGGCCGTCCGGCACCTGCGAAAGCACCGTCCCCCACGGGTCGACGACCATGCTGCGGCCGAAGCAGGTCCGGCCGGGCTCGTGGTCACCTGTCTGCCCGGCGGCCGCGACGAAGCACTGGTTCTCGATCGCCCGGGCACGCAGCAGGACTTCCCAGTGGTCACGACCGGTGTGCATCATGAACGCTGCGGGCACCACGAGCAGGTGAGCACCGCCGTCGGTGGCAAGTTGGCGGTACAGCTCGGGGAAGCGCAGGTCGTAACAGATCGACAGCCCCACCCGTAGCCCTTCGACCTCCACCACCACCGGCTGGTCGCCCGGGGACACCGTGGCGGACTCCTGGTACGAGACCCGACCCGGAATCTCCACGTCGTACAAATGGATCTTGCGGTAGCTGGCGGCGAGCGCGCCGGTGCGGTCGAAGACCAGCATGGTGTTCCAGGTGTGCTCGGGGTCGGGGCCGGCCTCGTGGAACGAGCCGGCGATCACCCAGATCCCCCGTCGACGCGCGACCGCCGCGAAGAACTGCCCGACCTCACCGTCGACCGGCTCCGGCGCGGGCATCCCGGCACCGGGGCCCAGATAGTCGACGTACTCGGGCAGGAGCACCAGGTCCGCGCCGGCGTCGGCCGCGCGGTCGATCAGGGCCTCCGCGGCGACGAGGTTCGCCTTCCGGTCGTCGCGGGAGTTCAGCTGGCAGACGGCGACGCGCATGATTCCAGCGTACGGGCGAACTGCCGCGTGCGGCAGGGCGAAGAGTCCGCCTCAGTGGATCAGGCGGACTTCTCCTCGCGCTCGCGCCGGGCCCGGCGGCCGGTGAACTCGCGCGGAACGATTGTCGGGTTGACGTTCTCCAAGACCACCTCACGGGTGATGAGCACCCGGGCGGCGTCGGGGTTGCTGGGCACCTCGTACATCACGGAGAGGAGGACCTCTTCCATGATGGCGCGAAGACCACGGGCACCGGTGCCACGCAGCATGGCCTGGTCGGCGATGGCCTCCAGGGCCGGCCGCTCGAACTCCAGCTCCACGCCGTCGAGCTCGAAGAGGCGCTGGTACTGCCGGACCAGCGCGTTGCGCGGCTCGGTGAGGATGCGCACCAGGGCCGACCGATCGAGGCTGCGGACGCTGGTGATCACCGGCAGACGGCCGATGAACTCCGGGATCAGCCCGAACTTGAGCATGTCCTCCGGCATCACCTGGCTGAAGATGTCGTCGGTGGAACGCTCGGAGACGGCCCGCAGCCGGGCACCGAAGCCGGTGCCGCCGTGGCCCGTACGCGCCTCGATGATCTGGTCCAGGCCGGCGAAGGCACCACCACAGATGAACAGCACGTTCGTGGTGTCGATCTGGATGAACTCCTGGTGCGGGTGCTTGCGGCCGCCCTGCGGTGGCACGTTCGCCACGGTGCCTTCGAGCATCTTCAGCAGCGCCTGCTGGACGCCCTCACCGGAGACGTCACGGGTGATCGACGGGTTCTCCGACTTGCGGGCGATCTTGTCGACCTCGTCGATGTAGATGATGCCGGTCTCGGCGCGCTTGATGTCGTAGTCGGCGGCCTGGATCAGCTTGAGGAGGATGTTCTCCACGTCCTCGCCGACATAGCCGGCCTCGGTGAGGGCGGTGGCGTCGGCGATGGCGAACGGCACGTTGAGCATCCGCGCCAGGGTCTGCGCCAGGTGGGTCTTGCCACACCCGGTCGGGCCCAGCAGCAGGATGTTCGACTTGGCCAGCTCCACGCCGTCGTTACCGGCGCCGGGCGCGTTGGCCGCCTCGGCCTGGATCCGCTTGTAGTGGTTGTAGACCGCGACGGCGAGTGCCTTCTTGGCCTGTTCCTGCCCCACCACGTAGGTGTCGAGGAACTGGCAGATCTCCATCGGCTTGGGAAGCTCTTCCCACTTCACCTCGCCGGTCTCGGCCAGCTCCTCTTCGATGATCTCGTTACAGAGATCGATGCACTCGTCGCAGATGTAGACCCCGGGGCCCGCGATGAGCTTCTTGACCTGCTTCTGCGACTTGCCGCAGAAGGAGCATTTGAGTAGGTCGCCGCCGTCACCGATCCGTGCCACCTACGTTCTCCCTGCACTCATCGGCCGGAGCCCCGGCCACGACCTGCGGACGCTACGCTCCGCCCGTCTCTACCCCCACCGCGCCGGTCGCCCGACGAAGCGGTACGGACCCGACGTTACCCGCTGCGGGAGCATTCTCCGACCCCCAAAACGGGTGTGTCAGAGGCCGGCGGACGACAGGCCCGTCCGGCCTCTGACTCCGTGCCGGTCAGCTGGCCGCGTTGGCGGCCAGCAGTCCCTTCTTGCGGCTGCTGAGGATCGTGTCGACCAACCCGTACTCGCGGGACTCCTCGGCCGTCATGATCTTGTCCCGGTCGATGTCCTTGCGGACCTTCTCGATCGGCCGGTTGCAGTGCCGGGAGAGCATCTCCTCCAGCTGGGTCCGCATCCGCAGGATCTCCCGGGCCTGGATCTCGATGTCCGAGCCCTGCCCGTAGCCGCCCTCGGTGGCCGGCTGGTGGATGATGATCCGCGAGTTCGGCAGCGCCATCCGCTTGCCCGGCGTGCCCGCCGCCAGCAGCACCGCCGCAGCGGAGGCCGCCTGGCCCAGGCAGACGGTCTGGATGTCCGGCCGGACGTACTGCATGGTGTCGTAGATCGCCGTCATGGCGGTGAACGAACCACCCGGCGAGTTGATGTACATGATGATGTCCCGGTCGGGGTCGGTCCCCTCCAGGGTGAGCAGCTGGGCCATCACGTCGTTGGCCGAGGCGTCGTCGACCTGGACACCGAGGAAGATGATCCGGTCCTCGAAGAGCTTGTTGTAGGGGTTGGATTCCTTGACCCCGTACGACGTGCGCTCGACGAACGACGGCAGGACGTAGCGGTTGTGCACGGCCGCGAACTGGGGCGGCAGGCTGAGGTCGGTCATCGTCTGCTCCTCGATCAGCTCAGGGTCCCGGCGCCCTCGGGAACCTGAGCGGCCCCGATGATCACCTTGTCGATGAAGCCGTAGTCCATGGCCTCCTGGGCGGTGAACCAGCGGTCGCGGTCCGAGTCCGCCTCGATCTGCGCCTGGGACTGACCGGTGTGGTGCGCGACCCGCTCCTGGAACATCCGCTTGGTGTAGAGCATCTGCTCGGCCTGGATCGCGATGTCCGACGCGGTGCCGCCGAGGCCGCCCGAGGGCTGGTGCATCATGATCCGCGCGTGCGGCAGAGCGTACCGCTTGCCCTTGGTGCCCGCGCAGAGCAGCAGCTGGCCCATCGAGGCCGCCATGCCCATCGCCACGGTCGACACGTCGTTGTCGATGTACTGCATGGTGTCGTAGATCGCCATGCCGGAGTAGACCGAGCCACCCGGCGAGTTGATCCAGAGGAAGATGTCCCGGTCCGGGTCCTCCGCCGCGAGCAGCAGCAGCTGCGCGCAGATGCGGTTGGCCACCTGGTCGTTGACCTCGCTGCCGAGGAAGATGATGCGTTCCTTGAGCAACCGGTTGTAGACCGAGTCGTCGAGGTTGCCAATTGAGTCGCCACCTCGGGCGTCGAGCGCCCGCGGCTTTGCTGGGATGTGCATGTCGGTCATGGCAGCCCTTCGCTCTCCGTACCGTCCTGTCCGACACTAACCGCTCAGCCGGGCGGCAGAGTCCCGCTCCGGGCACTGTTCGCTCTCAGCGCAGGGGCCCCGGGACTCGTACCCGGAAAAGGGGTTGGGCCACCACCCACCGCAACCGGCGGACGGTGGCCCCACCCGACGATCAGTGCTCGTGCCCGTGCTCCGCCTCGCTGGCCTCGCGCAGCGCGTCCAGGCTGATCTCGTTGCCGGCGGTGTCCTTGATCGTGATGCGCTCCATGACCGAGGCGAGAGCCTTGCCCCGGCGGACGTCGCCGAAGACCGCGCCGGCCGCGCCGGAACGGACCAGCTGGTCGTAGTACTGCTGCGGGGCCATGCCGGCCCGCTGGGCGCGGTGGACGATCTCGTGGCCGAACTCGTCGTCGGAGACCTGCACGTCCTCGGCGTCGGCGAGGGTGTCGAGCAGCAGCTGGACCTTGACGCCCTGAGTGGCGGCCTCGGTCAGCTCGGCGTCGATCTGCTCCTCGGTCTTCTCCTCGGCGGCGAGGTAGTCCTCCATCGAGGCGCCGATGCGCTCCAGCTGGTCGACCATCGCCTGCTTGCGGCTCTCCACCTCGTCGCGGATGACGCCTTCCGGCGCCGGCACCTCGGCGGCCTCGACGAGCTGCTCCAGGGCCTTGTCCCGGGCGGCGTAGATCTGCTCGACCCGCTTGCCCCGGGTGACCCGCTCACGCAGGTCGTTGCGCAGCTCCTCGATGGTGTCGAACTCGCTGGCCAGCTGCGCGAACTCGTCGTTCAGCTCGGGCAGCTCCTTCTCCTTGACCGTACGCACGGTCACCAGGACCTCGGCGTCGCGGCCGGCGAAGTCGCCGCCGACGAGCTGGGTGGTGAAGGTGACGTCCTCACCGGCGGCGAGGCCGACCACGGCCTCGTCCAGGCCCGGCAGCAGCTGCTTGCTGCCCACCTCGTGGGAGATGTTGCTGGCCGAGCCGCCCGGCACCTCTTCGCCGTCGACGGTGGCCCGCAGGTCGATCTGGACGTAGTCGCCCTCGGCCGCGGCCCGCTCGACCGTCTTGAGGGTGGCGAACCGCTCGCGCAGGTTCTTCACCTGCTCGTCGATCTCGCTGTCGTCGACCTGCAGCTCGTCCACGACGACCTCGAGGGAGGCCAGGTCGGGCACGGTGATCTCCGGCCGGACGTCCACCTCGGCGGTGAAGCTCAGCGAGTCACCGTCGTTGAACTCGGTGATGTCGACCTCGGGACGACCGAGGGTCTTCAGGTCGTGCTCGCGGACCGCAGCGAGGATGTTCTGCGGGATGGCCTCCTGCACCGCCTCGTTGAGCACGGTGCCCCGGCCCACCCGCTGGTCGATGATCGCCGGCGGGACCTTCCCCTTACGGAAGCCGGGGATCTGGATCTGCTGGCCGATCTCCCGGTACGCCTTCTTGAGGCTCGGCTCGAGCTCGACGAACGGCACCTCGATGGCGAGCCGCACGCGCGTCGGGCTCAGAGTCTCGACGGTGCTCTTCACAGGCGTACTCCTTGACGGATCTCGGTTTATTCTGGGCGCACTACGGCCCATCGAGTGTAGGCGAACCGGCGTGGCCGACCGGCAGCGCCCAGGGACCCGGCAGCGAAGCATCCCGCTCGCCCACCGTCCCGGGTGCACCGGCCCCACGCTGGAGGCAGTCGGGGTGGCGGGATTTGAACCCACGGCCCCTCGCTCCCAAAGCGAGTGCGCTACCAAGCTGCGCCACACCCCGTGGCGACGAGCAGTCTATGCCTTCCATACGACAACCGGATGCCGGGGCGTCCCCCAACGCGCCGAACATGCAGCTTCCCCAGCGCGGGCGCGCCGCAGCTGCGGCGATGTTGCGGCTTCCGCCCGCTGGGTGGCAGCGGTTTCGCGGATGTTGCGGCATCCGTGGCGGCCGGATACCCCCAGCTCTCCGGAACGGCGGGATCGATGGTGCGGCGCGGTGGCGGGATACGGCCGCGCGCTCGCCGCGGGCATTGGGTAGGCTGTCGGGCGCGTCCGGTTTTCCGGGCGTACGCGGGCGTAGCTCAATGGCAGAGCTTCAGTCTTCCAAACTGACGGTGCGGGTTCGATTCCCGTCGCCCGCTCCACACCTTCCGGCCCAGGTCAACGGCGTGATCGCCGAGCCTGGGCCGTTCTCGTTTCCGCCCTGGATGATCTTGCATGCCATCGGCGTGCCATTCACGCGTCGAGGTCGGGGCGATCGCTGCCGCACAGCCGAGCTGCTTGCCCCCGGACCCTCACCTGCGAGGAGATGGTTGTCGCCTCATTCGCCTTCCACAGTGAGGTGCATGTCGCCCGGTAGCCACAAGGCCGTCTGGGCAGCCTTGAGGAGTTGGGCGACCCACAGCTCCACAACGGGGTCATCGAGCCGGTCAGCCACGAAACACAACTCGTCGATCAGCGTTTGAATCATGGGCCGGTTCAGCCGGACTGGATCGGAACCTCCGAGCAGCGGCAACAGGTGCAACTCGTAGCCCTTCGCCACGTGTGACAAGCGCCAGAACACTCGCTCGGGCACGCAGAGGGCGTTGGGCAGGTCATCGCGGTAGACCGCCACGATCGGATCATTGACGTATGTCGCGGGATCGACCCGATCGGCATAGTCGCTCACCATGGCATCGTCGCATCCCAAGATCGACGGCACGGGCTCGCCGTGCCAATGCCGGGCCAGGGACGACCCGCCGCTGTGCCGGTCGGTCGCTACCTAGCCTTGGAGGCGCTGCGCCCAGTACACCTGGCCGTCCTCACCCATGTAGACCAGAGCCAGCAACAGGTCGGACATCGCCACCGGCGCGGTGGCCCTCGGAAGCTCCGGATCCGGCTCCTCGACGTACGGAAAGAGCGCTACGAAGGTGAGCGGTGAAGCCTTCTCGTCCGCCACATGGAGTCTGTTGCCGTTGCTCCGATACTCGTCGTCCCCGAAGGTGGCATCGCCCGCGCCGCGCAGCCAGGAGTAGCGTTCGGCAATCCGGTTCTCGATGCCCGCGCTCCCGATGCCGACGGCCGCCTGGGGCGCGGCCACGCCGAAAACCTCCGGCTTGTGGTTGGTCCGCTTGTCGATGAGGAAGATCGCGAAGTAGCCGCCGTCGAGCGGCTCGGGCGGGGTCTGCCAGGAGACCCGGCCGAGCACCAGTTGGTCGCGTCCGTAGGTGACCGGGGCATGCGCCGTCTCGCCGAGCGCAGTTTCAGCCTCGTCGTAGCTGACGAAACGGAGCGATGACGTGACGGCCAGCGCTTCCGGACCGTACGGCGGATGGTTGTGCCACCACCGCCAGCCGACCACGGAGACCGCCGCCAGGATGACGGCCGAGATGGTTGCCACCAACCGGGTCCTCCGCGACGTCATGCTCCAGAGTGAAGCACGCAGCACCAGCTCCCGGAGTAGCCGAACCGACAGTCGGAAGCTCGGCCCTGATTTACCGGGGCCGCTTGTCCTCGACGTGCACGACGTCGAGCTCATGGCCGTCCCGGTCCCGCTTGTGGCGCCCGTACAGACCGATGGCCAGGCCACTGCTGTCCGAGATCTCGTCGGGCCCCACGTAGGTCAGCACGTCGTCGTGGTGGCCGTAGACCACCCATCCGGGACCGGGATCGAGGGTGACGGTGCCGAAGTCCCCCGCAGGTGTGCCGGCGTGGACGGGGCCGTACTCGCGGAGGATGTCGACGGCCTGAGCGGCGAGGTCGGCACCGGGCCCGGGATCCGGCAACACGACACAGGTGCCGTGGGCGAACACCACCCAGGACTTGCCGTCACCTTCGATGATGCGACGCCAGGTTCCGGCCAGATCATGCTCGGACATGGAAGATGATCCTCTCCGAGTTCGCGCATCAGCGCTACCCGGAAGCCCTCTACGGTCCGACTCAGGGACGGGGTTCTCGGATGGCGGCTTCGAGGCGTAGGCCGATGCCGGTGGCGACGAAGAGGCCCGCCAGGATGTGCGGGTTGGTCGATCCGGTGTCGGGCAGCAGCGAGATGACCGAGATCAGCAGGCCGGTGATCAGGGCGAGGTTCCCGAGGGCCCGAACGGTGCCGGCACGCCCCGACGCGGAGTTCATCTGGCGGACCGTACCGACGCTTTCGGGTCGGCGCTGTCCCGCTCCCTGCCTTCCGGCTCTGCTCCGGGCATGAGACCGATCGTGGCGACGATGCCGAGCGCCGCGACGGCGGCGCCGACCAGTTGGACCATGCCGTAGCCGACGCCCGCGCCGAGCATGGTGAGGAACGCCGCCACCGAGAGCGCTCCCCCGACGTGGCTCGTCGATTCGAACAGCGCGGACGCGGCGCCCCGGTCCTCGGGCGCGGCGTTGCTGACGCACTCGCGGGTCAGCGCCACGTAGATGGGTCCCGCACTGAGCCCCCAGGCGACGAGCCAGGCGATCACGGCGGGCAGGGAGCCGCCGGCACCCACTGCCACCCCGGCGAGGCTGCCGGCGCAGAGGGTGAGGGCCACCGCGACGACGGTACGTGCACCGTACCGGCGGACCAGCCAGCCGGCGGGTGCGGCGCTGACGAGCGCACCCAGCAGTACGGGGGCCAGGACGAGACCGGTCTGAGCGGCAGACAGCCCGTGGATCTCCTGGAGGTAGAGGCTGCCCACGACGACGACCGCCGCGTACGACGCCGAGTGGGCAGCGAACGCCAGGCAACTGGCGGTCAGTGAGCGCGAACGGAACAGGGCGGGCTTGAGCAGCGGGTGGCGTGTCCGGCGTTCGAGGGGCACGAGGATGGCCAGCAGGAGCGGGCCAACGGCGAGGAAGGTCAGGGCTGGCGCGGTCAGCCCTTGCTCAGCGACCTGGGTCGCTCCGTGGATCAGGGCGACCAGCCCGCCGGCGGACAGCACGGCACCAGCGACGTCCAGTGATCGGCGGGCGGCTGTCGGCTGGTCCGGCGGCAGCAGCCGGTAGGCGGCGAGCGTCGCCACGACGCCTACCGGAACGACGGCGAGGAAGATCCAGCGCCAACCCCAGTAGGAGGTGATCACACCACCGCAGACGGCACCGGCGAGTCCGGCCGTGTTGGCGGCGGCCGCGACCACGGCGAAGACCCGGCTGCGCCAGGGCTCGTCGGGGAAAAGCGCGGCGGCCGACGCCACGGCGGCGGGGATGGCGAAGGCGGCACCGAGGCCCTGAAGGGCCGGCCGGCGAGCAGCAACGCCAGCGAGGGCGCCGTGCCGGCCAGGATCAAGCCGATCGTGGTGACGCCCAGGCTGGAGACGATCAGACGTCGCCTGCCCCACAGGTCGCAGATCCGACCGCCGAGCAGGAGGAATCCGCCGATGCTCAGGGAGTAGAGGGTGATCACCCATTGCAGTTGGTCCGGAGCGATGGCGAACCGGCGGCCGATCTGCGGCAGAGCGGTGGCCACGGCGAGGCTGTCGAAGAGCACCAGGAACATGACCCCGGCCAGGACCAGGGAGACCGGCCAGCGGCGTACGGTTGCCAACTCCGCCGGTGACCGTGGTGCGGTGAGTGCTGATGCCATCGCTTTCGCCCCGACCACACACCGTAGTGGCCCCGTGCCGGGTGCGCATGTCGGGCGCGAAGGCCTACCCGGCGGGTGTGCGCCGGTGGACCGTGTCCCGAGCCTCATCGGGCAGGGCCTCGGCGGCCAGCAGTTGCGGCAGCAGGTCCGGTTCGAGGGTCAGGGCACGGAAGGTGAGTTCGACTGTCACCTGATGGTCGGGCCGGTACACGATCTCGATCGGGTCGCCGCCGCGAAGCTCGCCGGGTTCGATCACCCGCAGGTACGCCCCGGGCACGGCGGCCTGGGTGAACCGCTTGATCCAGCCCTGCTGTTGCAGCCAGTACTGGAACGTCGAGCAGGGAATCCGTGGGGCAGACACCTCCAGTACGACGTCCGGCCCGATCCGCCAGCGCTCCCCGATCAGGGCGGCGTTGACGTCGAGGCCGCTGGTGGTCAGGTTCTCCCCGAAGCCGCCGTTGTCGAGCGGGACGTCCAACTCGGCCGCCCAGCGGTCCAGGTCCTCCCGGGCGTAGGCGTACACGGCCTGGTCGGTGCCGCCGTGGTGCTTGACGTCGTAGACGCGGTCGCCGACCAGACCGACCTCGCCGGTGCCCTTCGGGCCGGGCACGACGACGGCGATCGGGCCGTCGACCGGCCGCTTGTCGATGCCGGTCAGTCCACCCTTGGCCGGGTTGGGTCGGGGCCGGCCCACGTTTACGGAAAGCACTCGCATCCGCTGACAGTACGACGGCCGTCTGAGCAGTGCCTGACCGGTGGCCCGTCGGGCTGACGCCCCCAGGTGCTCGGCGGCCAGGGCCGATGAACGGTGTCAGGCCGCCGGTTGCGGGTCCTGGTAGCCGGCGGCCTGGCGGCGGAACAGTCGGGCGTACGTGCCGTTCAGGTCGATCAGCTCCTGGTGGTCGCCGCGTTCGGTGATCGTGCCGTCGGCCAGTACGACGATCAGGTCGGCGTCGCGGACGGTGTTCATCCGGTGTGAGATCAGCAGGCTGGTCCGGCCGGCGCGGTGTGCGGCGAGTCGTCGGCTGATCTCGTACTCGGCCTCGGCGTCGAGGCCGGCGCTGGGTTCGTCGAGCACAAGCAGGTCGGCGTCCTCGCGCATCAGCGCCCGGGCCAGCGCGACCCGCTGCCACTGCCCGCCGGAGAGCACCACTCCCGTGGTCGGGTCGTCGCGGTCCTCGGCGTTCATGTAGACCCGGGTGAGCAGGGTGTCGTAGCCGCGGGGCAGCGCCGACAGGATGTCGTCGACGCCGGCCAGTTGGGCCGCCGCCCGGATCCGGGCCGGTTCGTCGAGGGTGGCCACCTCGCCGAGGCCGATGTTGTCGGCGGCACTGAGGTCGTACGCCATGAAGTCCTGGAACAGCACGCCGATCCGCGCCCGCAGCTCGGCCGGAGGCAGGTCACGCAGGTCGACGCCGTCCCAGCGGATGCTGCCGCGGGTCGGGTCGTAGAACCGGCACAGCAGTTTGACCAGGGAACTCTTGCCGACGCCGTTGCGCCCGACCAGGGCGACCGACGAGCCGGCGGGGATGTGCAGGCTCACCCCGCGCAGCACCCAGGGCAGGTCGTCGCCATAGCGGAACCACACGTCGTCGAACTCGATGCCGTGCCGCAGTGGTGGCACCGCCGGTAGCGCGGTGGCGCGGGCGGGCAGGTCGGGTGGGGCCTCCACGACGAAGCGGTAGTGCCCGAACAGCAGCATCGCCTCGTGCAGCCGGCCGGCGTTGACGAAGGCGGTGCTCAGCCCGCCCTGCACGCCGGCGACGGCGGCCACGAAGACCGACACGTCGCCGATGGTGAGCGCGCCGGACCGAGCGGCGGAGACCGCCCAGACCAGACCGAGCCCGGCCACCACCGCGCCGAGCAGACCCTGCACGGACTGCACGAGCAGCTCGCGCCGGTCCATTCGGCGTTGGCCGGCCTGGATGCCGCGCAGTTCGGTGAGCATCCGGGCGCCGAACAGCCCGCCCAGGCCGTACAGGCGGACCTCCTTCGCGGCGGTGACGCTTGTCATCAGCTGGGCGTAGAAGAACTCCCGCCGGGCGGCATGCCCGTACTCCCAGAGCAGCGCGGCGCGCTGCCGGCCCAGCCGCAGCTCCGCTCGCAGGGTGGGTACGGCGGCCACCGCCACCACCAGCACCATCCACGGGTTGATCGCGGCCAGGGTGGTGAGGAAGGCGAGCATGGTGATGAGCCCCTGTGCCGCGCCGAGGAAGCCGCTGACCACCTCCGGCGGCCCGGCGGGGCCGGTCTCCGCGGCGATGCTGAGCCGGTCGTGGAAGGCCGGATCCTCGAACCGGCGCAGCCCGAGCATCCGGGCGACGGCAGCGAACAACCGATGCCGGGCGGCCAGCCCGACCGACCGTTGCAGCTCCGCGTCGACGTAGCGGCCCAGTTCGGGCAGGAGCACGGCGGCGGCGCCCGCCCCGGCCAGCAGCAGCACCGGCCCGGTGAGCCGGTCGTCGCCGGCGGCCAGCCGGTCGAGTACGACCTTCATCAGCCAGGCGACGGCGATGGGCACCATGCCCCCCACCACGGTGAGCAGCACCCGGGCGATGAGCCAGCGGCGGGACGCGGCCCACGCCATCCGGGTCGCCTCGATCAGCGAGCCGCCTGCTTGTCTGATCACGGGGCGCTGGTGGCGGGCACCCGGTCGAGCACGAAGTGGCTGGCGATCACGGTGTCGTCGGAGAGCAGGCCGAAGGCGGGGTAGCCGTCCACTCCGAAGGCGCGGGCCACGGGACCGCGTTCGGGCTCGTTGACCACCCGGGCCACCGGCGTGAGCCGGTCGCAGAGTTGGGTGGCGGCCTCGCCGGAGCCCAGCACGACGGCCAGCGCCTGCTCCCGTCCACCGGGGATCGCCTCGGCCCGGGCGACGAATCCGGGCAGGCTCTCCGCGCATGCCGGGCAGCTCGGCGAGAGGAACGCCACGAGGGTTTCGCCCCGCAGCCCGGCCCGGGACACCGGCGTGCCGTCGACCGTGGTGGCGGTGAAGTCGCCGATCGTGGCACCGGCGGTCAGCATGATCGGCTCGGGGTTCTCCACCCCCTCGATGCTGACCTTCAGCAGGGTGGACTGCCGCCGCAGCTGCGCGAGCACGACAAGCAGGACTGTGGTGTTGACCAGACACAGCACCGTGACCACCAGCAGCAGGACGGTCGTGAGGGTCATGTCACCTCCGGTCGGGTCAGCGGTGAGGGTGGGCGGCGACGGTGGCCGGACGCCGCCGAAGGCCAGCGCCGCCCCGCCGAGAGCGACCGCCGTCAGCAGCAGGTTGCGGATGACGTGGGCGGGGCCGGGTGGGCGTTCGGTGACCCCGAAGCAGCGGCAGGGCTCGCGGACACCCCGGCGCACCATCCCGGCCACCGCCACGGTGAAGGCGGCGAACAGGCCGGTGGCCAGCGCGAAGGCAGTGGGTGCGAGGGCCGGAACGGCGACGGCGGCCAGCAGCGCCGCGGCGGTCAGCGCCTCGGCCGCCAGCACCGCCACGGCGAGCGCGCCCGCCTGTGCCGCCGGCACCCCGACGGTACGGGGCAGCGAGGCGCGGAAGGTCGCGAAGGTGGCCCGGTTGCGCACCTTGCCGACCAGCGCCCAGCCGAGCGTGCCGCCCAGGGCCAACTGGGCGGCAAGCAGCAGCGCCCCGGTCATCTCAGTAGCCGACCTGGGTGACCTCGCCCCGCCGGAAGGGGCCGCCGGCCAGCAGCAGGTCGGCGATGGTCTCGTCCATCGGCAGACCCAGGTCGTGCTGCAGCCACATGAACTGGCCGCCCGGGTTCACCTCCAGGAAGACGTACTCCCCGTCGGGGGTGACGATGAAGTCGATGGCCGCGTAGACGAGGCCGAGGTGGTCGAGCAGGCGTTGGGTCTTCGCCACCACCTCGTCGGGCAGCGGCTTGTACGGCCCGTACGGCAGGTGGTTCTCGCCCCGCCAGTCCACCGAGGTGGTGGGCAGCGCCTGCGAGTCGATGACCACCGGGAACCAGGTGTTCCCGACGACGGTCAGCCGGACTTCGT
Organism: Verrucosispora sp. ts21; assembly: GCF_002879555.1. Taxonomy (NCBI): domain Bacteria; kingdom Bacillati; phylum Actinomycetota; class Actinomycetes; order Micromonosporales; family Micromonosporaceae; genus Micromonospora; species Verrucosispora sp. ts21. The sequence goes on from NZ_PNOZ01000115.1 coordinate 14,062, forward strand.
ACGCCTTCTCGATGTATTCCTGGAACATGCAGATCGTGTGCTGGACCCGGTCGGCGTTGGCCAGCACCTCCTCGCCCACGACCGTGGTGTAGAGGCCGCTCGGGAAGGCGCCCGGGTAGTGGATGACCCCACCGGTGAGTGCCTTGTAGACGACGGGCTTGTCGGTGGCCCCGACCAGCGCGCGTACCTCGTCGGGGTCGTTGGTGAGCAGGGTGCGGGGCACCCGCATGCCGACCTGCTTGGCCAACTGGAGTTGGTAGGGCTTGAGTTCGGCGACGGCGTCGACGTCGGGGCGGTTGACCCACAGGCAGTCGGTGCTGCGCAGGATGCCGCCTATGCCGTGCAGCGCCTCGTTGCGGGCGAACTGCTGCTCGGCCTCGCTCATCTGTTCGTGGAAGCGGAAGGCTGTGGGGCGGCGGTACCACACCCCGGAGAGCCGATCGAGATCGACCTCCCGCCCGCGGTGCAGCAGCCGCCGCCGCTCGCCATCGAAATCCGAGGTGGTGAACGTCAGCGTCTGCGGGAAGTAGCTCAGGTCGACGCGGACGATGTCGGCGCCCCGCGCGGTGAGGGTCCGCACGACGGGGTCGACCGTGGGATCGAAGTCCTGGGTGAAGATCAGGATCCCGCGATCAGATGGCGAGGTGGTCATGCTCGTCCTTACGCGCAGGCGTCGTCGGTCACGCAGTCTCCGCAGTTGGAGCCGGAGGTGCGGGTCTTGGTGTAGACACCGGCGGTGATGGCGCCGTCCGGGGTGACCCAGACCTGCTGGTCTTCGTCGTAGTAGCCGAGCTCGGTCTCGGTCTCCGCCGGAGTGCCCGGCTCCCAGTTGGCGAAGAGGTAGCCGAAGGGCTGGCGGTCGTGGTCGGCGGGCAGCGGCTGGCTGAAGTCGTGCCCACTGGTCATCGACAGCGAGGTGCGCAGGGGGTTGCGCGTCAGGGTGGCCGTCACGTCTGGTCTCCTTCTTTTCCGACTCTTTCGGCTGGCGGGTTGTCAGCCGACGACAGCGGCTCGGTAAGGCCGATAATCCCGGGCACCTCAGCGGAAAATGACCAGGTCTGGTCACCCGCGTCGTAGTGCCCGGCGTCAAGGATGAGATCGGATTCCAATTCGTCGTGGTCGGCGCGGTCGTAGAGGTATCCCGGCTCTTCGAAGTTAAGCGGGGTTGAGGTGTCCGCGGTGGCGGCGGGTGGTGGCT
>NZ_PNOZ01000116.1:0-15146 GCF_002879555.1 Verrucosispora sp. ts21
AGCCCTCATCTCCGGGCCGGATCGATCAGCGCACCCCGCTCAACTTCGAAGAGCCGGTATCCCAGTGGTGCAAGGTGGTGCCCGCGACGACGTTCACGCAGCTCGACATCGACGGCCCGTACGACGAGACGGGTGCCGTCGAGCTCGGGACGGTCCAGCCGGAGGACGGTGACCGGGACGCTCGCGCCCCCCGGGAATCCGTCGCCCGTGACCTGTGCCCCGTTACTCACAGAGCCATCCTATAGACGCATTCACATTTAGGAAGACCTGTGTACATGGAAATTTCACGAGCCAGGGAAGCTTGAGGTTGCAATATTCCACCCGCCGGTGGGCCACTTTCCTCTTACCGGAAAATGTGTCCGCGCACCCAAAATGCGGTGACGATCATAAATTTGCCACCAATCCGGACAGGTGCCGTCATGTCCGTAGTGTGGCGGGTCGCGCACGTACCGTACCCGACTCGGGGGATGAACCGGCTCCGTCCGGGTATGCAGCGGCCGTCCTGGTGGAGTGACGACCTTCCGGTCGCGATGCCCGCGACCGGTGCCGTCGGGCGGGTCGGCATGACGCGCCGACCCGCCCGACGACGCGACCTCAGGTGGTCAGCCAGTTCCAGGCGTCCATGACCCACTGGGTCTGTTGCAGGTAGGCGATGCCCAGTCCGGTCAGGAAGAGCGCGGTGACCAGGTGGGCGCCACGGGCGCTGCGCCGTACCCGACCCAACTGCCGTTCCAGCACCAACCGGCCCAGCAGCCGGGTCAGCGCGAAGAGCCCGGCCGCCACCAGCAGGCTCAGCACGAAGACCAGGAACGGTCCGGCGAGATCACCGCCGCCGGAGATCGCCCAGATTCCCCAGCACACGAAAGCGAACAGGGCGCCCGCAGCGCTCCACTCGCCACCCTTGCGCAACTGCGCCATGTGCCAGCTCAACGGCCGGCGCGGCGCGGGCTCGCCCGGCCAGCCGGTGCCCGTCGGCACCTGGTCCACCGCCGTGAACGGCTCGGTACGCGCCGCGCTGGCCCCCACCGAGGCCACGCCACGCCGGTACGGGTCACGCTGCGGCGGAATGCCGGCGCCGGGCTGCGGTGGCGGCACCTCCACGGTCCGTTCCGCCCACGGCTGCGTCTGGTCGGCCATGTCGTTTCCTCCCCCTCGGCTGGCGATGAACTTGATCACCGCCGGGCCCTGCTTCGAGGGTAGCCAGCCGGCAAATAGGTCGCCGCACCCGCACCTATCCGATACACACGAGCGGTGACCAGCACTTCCTTGCCGATCAGCAGCGCCCGCGCCGAAGACTTCGACGAGATGGGCCGTTTCCTCAACTTCCTGTTCCACCACGGCCTCGAACCCGAAGCCCACGAGACCGAGCGTGTGATCTTCGAACCGCAACGTGCCCTGCTGGTACGGGACGGTCCCGAACTGGTCGGCACCACTGCCGCGTTCACCCGGGCGTTGGGGGTGCCCGGCGGTGAGGTGCCGGCCGCACACGTCAGCATGGTCGGGGTGGCGCCCACCCATCGGCGGCGTGGTCTGCTCACCGCGCTGATGCGTCGACAACTACGCGAGGTCCACGAGGCCCGCCGGGAACCGGTCACGGTGCTCTGGGCCAGCGAGGGACGGATCTACCCGCGCTTCGGCTACGGGCTGGCGGCGCAGCGCCTGCAGCTCACCGGCGACACCAACGAGCTGCGGCTACCGCCGCCGACCGCCGACGAGGGCCGGCTACGCCTGGACCGTCCGGCCGATCGCCTGGCCGACCTCTCCCGGGTGTACGACACCGTACGCGCGGCCCGGCCGGGCTGGTCCGCCCGCGACGAGCGGTGGTGGCGCTACGTCCTGCTCGATCCGGAGGCCCACCGGGGCGGTGCCACCGAACGACGGGTGGTGCTGCACGAAGGACCTGACGGCGTCGACGGGTACGGCTTGTTCCGCACCAAGTCCGACTGGGACGGCACCGGCCCGAAGTGCCAGACCAGCGTCGACGAGGTGGTGGCGACGAGTGTCGCCGGCTACCGGGCGATCTGGCGGATGCTGCTCTCGATCGACCTGACCCGCCAGGTGACCTTCCTCCGGGCCGCCGTGGACGAGCCCCTGCTGCGGCTGGTCGACGAACCACGCCGACTCAACCCGCGGCTGGTCGACGCCCTGTGGGTACGCGTGGTGGACGTGCCGGCCGCGATGGCCGCTCGCCGCTACGCCACCGACGTCGACGTGGTCATCGAGGTGACCGACGACCTGCTGCCGGAGAACAGCGGCCGGTGGCGGCTACAGGGGGGCCCGAAGACGGCCAGCTGCGTACCGGCGAATGGTCCGGCCGACCTGGCCTGCGACATCAGCTGCCTGGGCGAACTCTTCCTCGGGGGTGGCACCCTGACCGCCCTGGCCGACGCCGGCCGGGTACGCGAGCTGCAGCCCGGTGCGCTGGCCGCCGCCGACCCCGCGTTCATCTGGCACCGCACCCCCTCGGCCCTGGAAGTCTTCTGACCCCTGCACGGAAGTCACACCGACCGCCGGTCGGGAGCCGAGCCGGTTCCTGACCGGCGGCACAGTGCTGCGTCCGACCCCACGTCACACCGCTGACAGCGCCTACTGCCGTGCCCGTGTGTGCTTTCAGTGTCAAATATCGGGGGTGGAGAAAGCCCCGAGACCGTGATCGACAACCGTCAGCCCAGGTAGGGTCGGGGGGTGGCGGACGAGGCACGACGGCGACGACGACACCGGCACCAGGGCGGAGCACAGGGGACCGCTGATTCCAGCGCCGCAGCGACCACAGCAGGGGTGCACGACAACACGGAGCCGCCTCGCGGACGACGCGGCGGGGCCGAGGAGAACGAGCGTGGGCTACGCGGGCTGGTCGGCTCGGGCTCGTCACAGGTGAGCGTGACAGCGGCCATGCGGGCCAGAGACGCCGCCCGGCCCACCGACGAGGACCTCGCCGCAGCCGAAGCCGACATCGTCATCGTGCGGCGGAACTGGACCCCCCGCGACGAACTCCCCCGCCGCTGACGCCGGCCGACGTGCTGGCCGACCAACCCCACCTGGCGTGGCACCTGGCACCTGGCGGTTCCAGATCGTGCTCGATCCGGGATCCAGTGGTGTCCCGACGACGGGGAGACCACTCGATCCCGGATCGAGGCGCGGTGCTGGCGCGGCCCCGAGCGGATCCCGACGGATGGGGTTGCCCAGGGCAGGTGCGGAGGGGTCAGGGCAGGTCGGGCAGTTTGCGGGTCTGCTCGTAGTCGGCGACCTGCGCGATCCGGCGGGCGTGCCGCTCGCTGCCGGAGAAGGCGGTGGTCAGGAACGCCTCGACGATGGCGGTCGCCTCGTCGAGGGTGTGCTGACGGGCACCGACCGCGACCACGTTGGCGTCGTTGTGCTGCCGGCCGAGCTGGGCCGTCTCGACGCTCCAGGCCAGCGCCGCACGGACCCCGGCGACCTTGTTGGCGGCGATCTGCTCGCCGTTGCCGGAGCCACCGATGACCACACCCAGGCTGCCCGGGTCGGCCACCACACGGGTGCCGGCGTGCAGGCAGAAGGCCGGGTAGTCGTCGTCCGGGTCGAAGACGTGCGGGCCGACGTCGACCACCTCGTACCCCTGCTTGGCGAGGTGGTTGGCCAGGTGCACCTTCAACTCGAAACCGGCGTGATCGGATCCCAGGTAGACGCGCATACCGGGCAGTCTGTCAGGCCCGTCGGACCGGGCACCGCCGGGGCGGGGCCGGGCGCGACGGACGCCACCTTCCGCGGGGTCGGCAGCATCACGTCACACCCGGCCCACCCGGCATCCGCACCGACCGGGATCGACGTCCCGACCGGGTGGCGCGGGGTCTTACGCGGGGTCCGGCAACTCGGCGACCACCAGGCCGCCGCGCGCCTTCGGGGTGAACCAGGTGCTCTTGCGCGGCATCTTCTCCCGAGCCAGGTTGACCGCGACGAAGTCGTCCACGGTCACCGGCGCGATGAGGATGGCCAGCTCGGCCCGGCCGGCCTCGACCTCACCGGTCAGCCAGCTCGCCGGGTAGTCGCCACCGACATAGGTGATCCGCTTGTCGCCCGGGTCCAGGCCGAGGGCCTCACGCAGCAGCAGCCGCTCGACCAGGGCGTGGTCGAGGTTCTCCAACCGGTTCGCGCCGGTGTGCGGCAGCGTCACGTCGTACGCCTGGCCGGGAAGCTGGAGCACGACGCTGCCGCCGGTCGCCGGGACCTGCGCCGGGCCGTCGGTGGCAGTGATCTGCGCGCCGGCGGCGCGCAGCCGGTCGAGCAGTTCGTCCGGGGTGGTCGGCAGCTCGCTGACCAGGCGGTTGTACGGCTGGATGGCCACCGAGGCGGGCGTGGTGACCACCGCGAGGAAGCGACGGAACCCGCCGGTCTGGGCGGCGAGGCTGCGGTGGTTGCCGTCGGCGACGACCAGTTCGCCACCGCCGGCGAGCGCGGTCAGCTCGTCCTGCTCCGGGCCCGGCCCGAGCAGCCAGATGGCGTGCGTACGCCCGGCCTGGTCGGTGTCGGTGGCGGCGGGGGCGCCGGCCGCGTCGGTGGCCCTGGCGAGCGCGGCGTGCAGTTCGTCACCGCGCCCGGTCTGCAGCAGCAGTACGGGCGAGAGCAGGTGACCCAGCGCCTCGGCCAGGGCGACCCGCTCGCGCACCTTGGCGATGAAGACGTCCTCGTTGCGGATGACCAGGCCGGGCTCGTCGGCCCGGGTGGAGATCTGATCGGTGTCGACCATGGCGAAGATGCCGTACGCGGGCTCCTCGCCGGGTGCGGTGATCCGGTACAGCACCACCACCTGCTCGGCGGGGGTGTAGCTGCCGTCGGCCTTCGCCTCGGCGAGCCGGGTCACGGCGTCCGGCAGGGCGTCGCCGAAGGTCTTGCCGAGGCTCTCCGGAGCCCGGTGCGGCATCTCGATGCCGAGGGCGCTGTGCGGATTCGCCTCGATGATCGCGGTGATCTCCGCGTCGTCGGCGAACTCGTCATAGTTCTGCGCTCCGGTGCCGCCAGTGGTGATCCAAGCCCGGGTGATCGGGTGCACGACCGTCATGACCCATGACGCTACCGTCGCCACTTCCCGCTCCGTCGCCGGACCCACACCCCGCCCACCAGGTGAAAGGAAGGGCCCCGGCTTAACGCCTCAGGTAGAGCAAGGTGCCCTTGTTAACACTCCGACTCGCCCGCACGACGATGCCGGCCGGCGGGGGCCGGCAGCACCGCCGGCCGCCGCACCGGCCGCGGGCCCTGGTTGCGGACCTCCCGGCCGGGCGGCGTCAATCGTGAGGTGGCGGGAACGCGGGCAACGCCCACCACCGGGGTACGACCCAGCGGCCCCGCCGCGTTGAGCGGGTGCTCCTGCTGCGGTACCGGCCGGCCGTCGGGACTGTGTGGAGGTGGGCTCGGCCACATCAAGCCGCGCTCCTGCCCCAGCCCCGACCAGCCCTCAGTGCGGTCCTGCCGAGGTGCCGAACGGTCCTCAGCACGCTCCTGCCGGGGCGCCGGCCAGCTCTCGGCGACATCCTGCCGGGGCACCGGCCAGCGCAGGTTCGCCGTGGGAGAGGGCGCGGCGCTGCCGATCCCCTCCCTACGGCTCCGACGGTCATCGACCGGGGCACGGTGTTTGGCCATCTGACGCCTCCACGAGCGGCGGCCGACGGGCACAGTACGGCCCGCCAGCACTCTGCGGACACCCGGTCAAACGAGTCCGCGAAGGCAGCGGTGACGCCGCACCCGGCACGCGAGGCGAGTTCGGAGGCGAAGTAGGTGTGGTGTTAACGAGGGGCCCGGGCTATGCACGAGGCGTTAATAAGGTGCCCTTCCTTACACCTCAGTCGAAGGTGGGTCCGAGATCGCGGCTGCGCTTGAGTTCGAAGAAGCCGGGGGTGCTGGCGACCAGCAGCACACCGTCCCAGAGCCGACCGGCGGCCTCGCCCTTCGGTGCCGGGGTGACCACCGGGCCGAAGAAGGCCACCTGCCGTCCGTCCAGGCCCGGCGCGTGGATGACCGGGGTGCCGACCTCCAGGCCGACCGGGCGCATGCCCTCCTCGTGGCTCTCCCGCAGGGCCGTGTCCAGCCGGCTGTCCTCGGCGGCGGCGGCGAGCTGCGGGTCCAGGCCGGCATCGGTGAGGGCGGCGGCGAACAACTCCGGGCCGAGGCGTTCCTTGCTCAGATGGATGCGGGTGCCCAGGGCGGTGTAGAGGGCGCCGAGCACGGCAGGCCCGTACCGCTGCTGCGCGGCGATGCAGACCCGGACCGGCCCCCAACCGGTACGCATCGACTCCTGGTACTGCTCGGGCAGCTCGCGGCCCTCGTTGAGCACCGACAGGCTCATCACGTGGAAACGGACCTCGATGTCGCGGACCTGCTCCACCTCCAGCAGCCAGCGGGAAGTGATCCACGCCCAGGGGCAGATCGGATCGAACCACATGTCGACGCTGCTGCGCTCGTTCATGGTGAGGTCCCTTCGCATCGATGGCACCGTGCCTGCGGTGCACCCTCCGATCCTTACTCCACGCCCGCCCGACAGGGCTGGAAACGGCTGCGTGACCTCGCCCACCACCGGGTGCCCGCGCATGGAAGACTCGGCATCGGACGGGCCGTCACGGGCGGTCCACGACGACGTGGCCGTGGTACGGCGAGAACGGGATGGAGACGAACGTGCCGGGAGTGCGCAACCTGACGCAGGTCGAGGCGACCGAGCGGGCTCGCCTGCTCGACGTGACGGGGTACGACATCAATCTGGACCTGTCCAGCGCCGTCCACGCGGCGGGGGGTCGTACCTTCCGATCGATCACAGAGGTGCACTTCCGCTGCACCGAACCGGGTGCCAGCACCTTCATCGAGGTGGCGGCCGACTCGGTGCGCTCGGCGACGCTCAACGGCACGTCGATCGACCTGGCCGGTTTCTCTGCCGAGAAGGGACTGACGCTTACCGGGCTGGCCGGCGAGAACGTCCTGGTCGTCGACGCGGACTTCGCGTACTCGAACTCGGGGCAGGGGCTGCACCGCAGCGTCGACCCGGTGGACGGGGAGACCTATCTCTACAGCCAGTTCGAGACGGCCGACGCCCAGCGGGTCTTCGCCTGCTTCGACCAGCCGGATCTCAAGAGCGTCTACACCTGGCACGCCACCGTCCCGGAGCACTGGAAGGTGATCTCCAACGCACCGGTGGAGCGTGTCGAGCCGGCCGGCGACGACCTCAAGACCGTCCATTTCGCCACCTCGGCGCGGATGAGCACCTACATCACCGCGCTGTGCGCCGGGCCGTACCACGAGGTGCGGGACAGCCACGACGGCATCGACCTGGGCCTGTTCTGCCGGACCTCAATGGCGCAGTACCTGGACAGCGACGACCTGTTCCTGATCACCAAGCAGGGCTTCGACTTCTTCCACGAGCAGTTCGGTGTGCGCTACCCGCTGCCGAAGTACGACCAGTTGTGGGTGCCGGACTTCAACGCCGGCGCGATGGAGAACTTCGGCTGTGTCACGCACGCCGAGTCGCACTACCTGTTCCGCTCGCAGGTCACCGACTTCGAGTACGAGCAGCGGGCCAACACGATCCTGCATGAGATGGCCCACATGTGGTTCGGTGACCTGGTCACCATGCGCTGGTGGAACGACCTGTGGCTCAACGAGTCCTTTGCCGAGTGGGCCAGCCACTGGTGCAACACGCACGCCACCCGGTTCACCGAGGCGTGGACGACGTTCCTGTCGATCCGCAAGAACTGGGGCTACCGGCAGGACCAGCTCTCCTCCACCCACCCGGTCTACTGTGAGATGCCCGACCTGGAGGCGGTCGAGGTCAACTTCGACGGCATCACGTACGCCAAGGGCGCCAGCGTGCTCAAGCAGCTGGTCGCGTACGTGGGCCTGGAGTCCTTCCTGGCCGGTCTGCGGGCCTACTTCGCCAAGCACGCCTGGGGTAACGCCACCTTCGACGACCTGCTCTCCGAACTGGAGGCCGCCTCCGGCCGCAAACTGCGCACCTTCGCCAGCCAGTGGCTGGAGACGGCGCAGGTGAACACCCTGCGGCCCGAGTTGACCATCGGTCCGGACGGCACGTACCAGCAGGTGCTGGTGCGGCAGGAGGCGTCGGAGGGGTACCCGACCCTGCGTACCCACCGCATCGGCGTCGGGCTCTACGACCTCACCGAGGGCCGGTTGGTCCGCCGGGAGCGTCTGGAGGTCGACATCGACGGCGAGCTGACCGAGCTGCCCCAGCTCGTCGGCGTGCCCGCGGCCGACGTGCTGCTGCTCAACGACGACGACCTCACCTACACCAAGCTGCGGTTGGACGAGCGGTCGATGGCCACGGTGGTGCAGCACATCGCCGGCTTCGACTCGTCACTGGCGCGGGCGCTGTGTTGGACGGCGGCGTGGGACATGACCCGCGACGCCGAACTGGCCACCCGCGACTACATCTCGCTGGTGCTGGCCGGGCTGCCCGCCGAGACGGACATCAACCTGGTCACCGCCACCCTGCGTCAGGCGAGCAGCGCCCTGACCTTCTACGCCGACCCGGCCTGGGCGCCCACCGGCTGGGCCGAGCTGGCCCGTACCGCGCGGACCGCCGTCGCCTCGGCCGAGCCGGGCAGCGGGTTCCAGCTGGCCTGGGCGCGGGCGTACGTCTCGGCTGCCCGCGACCCGGAGGACCTGGCCGTGCTGCGCGGTTGGCTGGACGGCACGCAGGTGACGGAAGGGCTGACCATCGACACCGAGCTGCGGTGGAGCGTGCTGCAGGCGTTGGTGGCCAACGGGGTGGCCGGCGCGCCGGAGATCGACGCCGAGCTGGCCCGGGACCGGACCTCCAGCGGTGAGCGGGAGGCCACGTACGCGCACGCGCTGGTGCCGACCGAGAAGAACAAGGCTGCCGTCTGGGCCCAGCTGACCGGTGCCGAGGCGCTGCCGAACTGGCGCAACCGGGCGCTGCTGCAGGGCTTCAGCCACCCGGCGCAGGTCGAACTGATCACGCCGTACCGGCCGCGGTACTTCGAGGTCGTGGGACAGGTCTGGGCCAACCGGGACAGCGAACCGGCGCAGGAGTTCGCGATGCTGGCCTACCCGGCGTACCTGGTCGAGGAGGACACCGTCGAGGCGACCGACGCCTGGCTGGCGCAGCCGGGCAGCCCGGCACCGCTGCGCCGGCTGGTGGCCGAGGGCCGCGACGGGGTGGTCCGGGCCGTGGCGGCGCGGGCGCGGGACGCGCGCAGCGCCTGAGGTGGACGGCAGCGGTGCCGGCGTGGGTCACTCCCGCGCCGGCACCGGCCGCCGTAGCCGGCCAGCCAGCCAGTCAGCCAGTCAGCCAGTCAGCCGGCCGGCCAGCGACAGGAAAGAGCCCGGCCCGCGCGCACGTCGCGGGGCCGGGCTCTTTACGTATCGGAAGCGGTCAGCCCTTGCCGGCGTAGCGGGAGAGCTGGTCGAGGCCCTGGATGATGCCGCCGGCCAGGTCGCCACCGCCGAACGAGGCCACCATCGACAGCGCAGCGATCTTGGCGTACGTGTCGGGGACCCGCTTGCGGGCGTACCGGCCGGTGACGATCTCCAGCTGCCGCTGGTTGGGCGAGACGGCGATCAGCACCGAGCGGTCCGGGTTGGCCAGCTGCCGGTGCAGCCGCTCGGCGTGCTCCCGGATCGGCTCGTCGAGACCGCCGACGAAGACCGAGAAGACAAGTCCGGTCGTCCGGTCGGCCAGCCGCAGCGCCTCGTCGATGCGCAGCAGCTGGCGGGTCGAGAACGGCCCGTCGAGCACGTCGGGCCGGGGCTCCGTCCCGGTCTCGGGCTGCATCTCACCAACGGTCACTTGCGCCTCCGGTTCCACCGGCCGGCGTCTCGACGCCGGCCTGCTCCTGCTTGCGGCTGGTCAACGCCGGTGCCTGTGCACCGGCGGCCAGCACCGCGCCGGCCGAGTCGGCCAGCTCGCCCGGCTCACCGAGGAACCAGACCGGCGTGAAGTTGAACGGACGGCCCGGCCGGTAGCGCTTCGCGCCGCCACCGCCGTCTCGGCTGCTGCCCGCGTACACGAGGCCGGCGATCACCAGCACGACGGCTGCCGGGATGCCGACGAAGACCAGCAACGTGTCGGTTACAGACAATCCCAACGCCCCCAGGCGGAAAGAGAGACCTTCGACCGGATCGGGTGACGGATCACCGCGGTGACCTCCCGACTCCGCTGCCACTCACGTTAGCGGAGTCGACGCCCCGCCAGACCACGGGGTGGCGATCCCAACCGCCACAGGAGCGCTCAAGCTGCGCAGCTGTGGCGATCAGTGTCGCGTCGGCCCCGTACCGTCCGGTGAGGAGCACCCCCACCGGCAGCCCTTCGGCGGTCGTTCCGACCGGCAACGAGACGGACGGATCACCCGTGACGTTGAACACCGCACAGTACGGCGAGAAGCGGCGTTGCCGGTCGAAGTCCTCCTCCGGGGTGCGCCCCCGGGTGAACCAGCCGACCGGAGCCTGCGGCGCGGACAACGTCGGGCAGAGCAGCAGGTCACAGTCGGCGGTACGGCGGACACCGGCGCGTACCTGCGTTTGCAGCTCGCCCAGGGTGGTGGTCAGGGTGCCGGCGGAGACGTCGGCACCTCGGGACCGCATGAATCGGGTCAACGGCAGCAGCAGGTGCTCCCCTTCGGGCGGCACCGGGGTGAGCGCCAGGACGTACCAGAGGGTCTCGAACAGCGGCCAGACCTCCGGCCCGAGCGGCGGTGGCACCTCGACCACCTCGTGGCCGGCGGCGGTGAGCAGCGCGGCGGCCCGGTCCACCGCGGCGACGCAGTCCGGGTGCACGGGCTCGTCAACGAGCATCGCGGCGGTGAACCGGCCGACCCGCAGCCGACCCGGCGCGGCGGCCCGGGCCGCACCCAGGTAGCCCCCGGCCGGCGAGGGCGGCGGCAGGTACGGCTCGCCCGGCACCGCGACGGCCATCACGTCGAGCAACGCGGCCACGTCGGCGACCGTACGCCCGATCGGCCCGTTGCTCGGCAGGCCGTAGGCGCCGAAGCCGAGCGGACCGCTGGAGACCAGGCCACGGCTGGGTTTGTAGCCGATCAGGCCGCACAGGGACGCCGGGATGCGCAGCGAGCCACCACCGTCGGAACCCTGCGCCACCGGCACCAGGCCCGCGGCCACCGCCGCCGCCGCGCCTCCGCTGGACCCACCCGCGGTGTACGACAGGTCCCACGGGTTACGGGCCGGCGGGGCCACCAACCCCTCCGAGTAGAGCGAGCAGCCCAGCTCGGAGGTGGTGGTCTTGCCGAGGCTGACCAGTCCGGCCGCCTTGATGAACCGCACCACGTCGGCGTCGACCGGCGGGACGAAGTCGGCGAAGGCGGCCGAGCCGAAGGTGGTGCGTACCCCGGCGGTCAACGTCAGGTCCTTGATCGCGGTCGGTACGCCGTGCAACGGCCCGCGTTCACCGGGTGGTGTCGTGTCGGCGGCGCGGGCGGCCTCGCGGGCCTGGCCGGCGGTGACCGTGACGAACGCGCCGACGGTGTCGCCGAGCGCGTCGACGCGGCGCAGGTGGTGCTCGACCACCTCCAGGCTGGACAACTCACCACGGACGATCGCCTCGGCCTGCTCCAACGCGGTCAGGTCGTGCGGCTCGGCCATAGAGCCATCCTGCCCTGCCCGTCAGCACGATGCGGTCGGCACGCGCCGATCAAGATGACCGATTTCAGCCACTTCGAGCAGGACCGCTGCGGGTCAGGAGCGGGCGCCCCGGTCAGCCGTACAGGAAGCGTCGGGCATTGCCGCCCAGCAACCGTGCGCGCTGGTCCTCGGTGAGGAAGTCGGCGTCGTGGATCACCTGGCCGACCGGCCGCTCCCCCAGCGGGTACGGGTAGTCGCTGCCGAGCAGCACCTGGTCGACGCCCATGGTGTCGACCAGCAGGCGCAGCGCCGGTGGCGCGAAGACCACCGAGTCGACGAAGAAGCGGTCGACGTACGAGCTGGGCGGGGCGGCGGAGGCACCGCGTACCAGGTCGCCTCGGCGGTGCCAGGCGTTGTCGGCCCGTCCCAGCCAGAACGGGAAGCTGCCGCCGCCGTGCGCGAAGCAGATCCGCAGGCTGGGCGGCACCTTGTCGAAGACCCCGCCGAGGATCATCGACAGCACCGACAGGTGGGTCTCGGCCGGCATGCCGGTCAGCCAGCGGGCCATCCACCGGTCGAGCCGAGGGCCGCCGGGCATGTCCCATGGGTGGACGAAGACCGGGGCGCCGACCTGGGCGCAGTGGGTCAGGAACGTCACGATCCCGGCGTCGTCCAGGTCCCGGTCACCCACGTGGTTGCCGATCTCCACGCCGACGTGGCCGGCCGCCAGGCAGCGGTCCAACTCGGCGCAGGCCGCGTCCGGGTCCTGCAACGGCACCTGGCAGAACGGCAGCAGCCGGTCGCCACCGGCCGCGGTGACCTCCAGGGTCAGGTCGTTGAAGATGCGGGCCACCTTCACCGCCTGGTCGGCCGGGCGTTCGTAGCCGAAGAAGACCGGGGTGGGCGAGACGACCTGCACGTCGACCCCGTCTTCGGTCATGTCGGCCAGTCGGGTCGGCGCGTCCCAGCACTGCGCGCCGATCGGGCGGAACTCGGTCTCCCCGACCATGATCATGGCGGCGCGTTCGGAGTCGATGCGCAGCCAGGGCCAGCCGGACCCGCCGCAGGCCGCGGCGAGGTCCGGCCACCCCTTCGGTACGACGTGCGAGTGCACGTCCACCACCGGGTGAGTCAGCGGCTGGGCCATCAGCCCTTGCCCGGGTGCAGGGTGCCGCAGTTGTCGCAGGTGCGGGCCGTCTCGTCGGCGTAGAACGCGCCGAACACCGGAGGCAGGTCGGCGGCGATGTCGCGCACCTGCAACTCGACCTCGTGCACCTTGTGCCCGCACTCGGGGCAGTACCACTGGAACTTCTCCAGCGTGCCCTCCGGACGGACCCGCTCCACCACCACGCCGATCGAGCCGGGCTCCGGGCGCTGCGGCGAGTGCGGGACGTTGCGCGGCAGCATCCACATCTGACCCTCGCGCACGTGCACCGTACGCGGCCCCTCCGGGGTCATCAGGTTGATGTGCATGTTGCCCTTGACCTGGTAGAAGAACTCCTCGTACGGGTCGACGTGGAAGTCGGTGCGCTGGTTGGGGCCACCCACCACCATCACGATGAAGTCGTCGGACCCGGGGAACATCTCCTTGTTGCCCACCGGCGGCTTGAGCAGGTGCTGGTTCTCGGCGATCCAGCCCGGAAAGCTGAACGGCTCGGCGATCTCACTCACGACTGACCTCCCTGGGGCAGCACGGCCACGGCTTGCATCTCGATCAGCAGGTGCGGATGCGGCAACTGGTGCACGGCCACGGTCGTCCGGGTCGGCCCCGTGGCGTCGAAGAACTCCGCCCACACCTCGTTGTACCCGCCGAAATCGTTCATGTTGACCAGGTACGACGTCACCTGCACCAGGTCGGACAGGTCGGCGCCGACCGAACGCAGCAGGTCACCGATGTTCTCGATCACCGCGCGGGTCTGCACCCGGATGTCCAGGTCCGTCGTACCGAACTCGTCGACCGACACTCCGGCGAAGCTGTTGTCCGGCCGCCGTGACGACGTACCCGACACGAAGACGAACCCGTTCGCCACCTTGACGTGCGGGAACGCACCACGGGGAACAGCCTTCCCGGCGACGACCCGCGCCCCTTCCGCGCTCATGACGCGGCCTTCAGGCTGGCGGTGCCGAGCTTCTCGACGACTGCCCGGACCTGAGCGCCGGGCCGCAGCGGGACGGCGGCCGTGGCCGCGCCGGCCAGGAACACCCAGCCCTCACGCAGCCGCACCCCGTGCCGCCCCGCCAGGCGGACGCCCTCGTCGAGGGCCCGGCGCGGGTCGCCGAGGATCGCCGCGGTCGAGCCGACCTGCGCCACCCGGCCGTCGATCTCCAGCAGCACACCGAGATTGTCCAGCCCGTCCGGCACCGGCGACCAGGGGCCGATCACGAAGGCGGCGGCCGAGGTGTTGTCGGCGATCACGTCCGGCAGGGAGAAGGTGAAGTTCGCGTACCGGGAGTCGATCAGCTCGATCGCCGGGGCGACCGCGCGGACGGCGTCGGTGAACGCGCCGAGCGGCTCGCCGGGCTCGGGCAGGCGGTCCAGCAGGAACGCCACCTCCGGCTCGACCCGGGGGTGGATGTAGGTCGACACGTCGACGCTGCCCCCGTCGGGCACCCACATCGCGTCGGTGAGTCGCCCCCAGATCACCTCGTCGACGCCGACCTGGGCCATCTTCGCCTTGCTGGTCAGCCCCATCTTCAGGCCGACCAGCCGCTCGCCCCGGTCGAGGCGACGCTGCACCAGGGCGGTCTGCACCCCGTACGCGGCGTCGACGTCGAGGCCGACCTCGGCGGCCAGCTGCGGGATCGCGGTGGCGGTGGTGGCGGCCTTGTCCAACTGCTCGGCGATGCCGGCCGGGTCCAGCCCGCTCATGCTTGCTCCTCGGTTCGCGCTTGCGTGACCGCCGGTTCCCCGGCGTCGTCGCGGGCCGGGTCACCGGCACCGTCGCGGGCCAGGTCCAGCGCCACGTCAACGATCATGTCCTCCTGGCCGCCGACCATCCGCCGCCGCCCCAGCTCGACCAGGATCGAGCGGACGTCGACGCCGTACCGGGCGGAGGCACGTTCGGCGTGTCGCAGGAAGCTGGAGTAGACCCCCGCGTACCCGAGGGAGAGGGTTTCGCGGTCGACCTGGACCGGCCGGTCCTGCAACGGGCGGACGATGTCGTCGGCGGCGTCCATCAACGCGAACACGTCACAGCCGTGCTTCCAGCCGTGCAGTTCGGCCACCGCGACGAAGACCTCCAGCGGCGCGTTGCCGGCCCCGGCACCCATCCCGGCCAGCGAGGCGTCCACCCGGACGGTACGCCCGGACGGTGACCCGAGCGGCCCGTCGCCGACGATCCGGCCGTGCTCCACGGCGACCACGCTGTTGGCCACGCCGAGCGAGAGGTTGTGATGGGCGTGGATGCCGATCTGGGTGCTCGGATCGAGGACCTGCCGGTACGCGTCGACCCGCTGCGCCACATCGGACATCAGCAGCCGACCACCGGAGTCGGTGACGTAGACGCAGTGCGCCCCGTACGACTCCATCAGCTTGGCCTGCGCGGCCAGTGCGGCCGGGTCGTTCATGTGCGACA
>NZ_PNOZ01000117.1:0-14720 GCF_002879555.1 Verrucosispora sp. ts21
CCACCCCACCCCACACCCTCCCCGCGGCGCTCCCCCGCCGCGCTCCCCGCCGGGTTGCCCGCCGCGCTCCCCGCCGCGTTGATCAAGAGGTTTGCGTCTGGATCCGGCCGGATTCTGACGCAAACCTCTTGATCAACTGGGTTCAGGGCGCGGGGTTCAGGGCGCGGGGTGCAGGGCGAGGGGTCAGGGCGCGATCTGGTAGGTGGGGCGGATGGTGGCGCGGGCGAGGGTGTGGAAGGTCAGGTTGAAGCCGACGTACGCCGGGGTGGCGTCGGGGGTGAGGTCGAGGCGGTCCACGTCGAGTGCGTGGACCGCGAAGACGTACCGGTGGGGGCGGTCACCGGGCGGCGGGGCCGCGCCGCCGAAGCCCTGCTCGCCGTAGTCGTTGCGGACGGTGAACCCGCCGCGCAGGTCGTCGTCGGCGACCCCCCGCGGCAACTCGGTCACGTCGGCCGGCAGGTTCACCAGCACCCAGTGCCAGAAGCCGCTACCGGTCGGCGCGTCCGGGTCGAAGCAGGTCACCGCGAAACCCTTGGTCTCGGCCGGAAAACCCGACCAGGACAGCTGCGGCGAGACATTGCCGCCGCCGGTGCTGCCGTGCGCGTGCGCAGCATCCATCGGCTCACCGTTCTGGACGTCCTGACTGGTCAGCGTGAACGAGGCGACCGTCGGCAGCAGCTCGTACGGGTCCGGGGCGATGGGACGTTCCAGGGTCATCGACACAGGTCCTTCCGGTGGATGTACTTTTCTGGCACCCTTCATACCCCGCGAGCGGCCCGCATTCGAGCGAACCGCGTACCGACCTTGTCCTGATGAGCATGACTGAACGACAGGAATTCCGCGGCGGGGTGAACGTCGTGCGCCGTCACGGCGACGTCGTCCACCGGCCGGCGTCACCAGCGACGCCAGCGATCCATCGACTCCTACGGCACCTTCACGACCACGGATTCCACGGCGCTCCGGAGCCACGCGGCTTCGACAGCGAGGGCAACGAGATAGTCACCTTCCTCGACGGTGAGGTGCCCGACGCGCTCACGCCGGACCTGCGTACGCGCGAGTTCCTCACCTCCGCAGCCACCCTGCTGCGCAGGCTCCACGACGCGAGCGTCACGTTCCGGCCGCTCCCCGACGACCACTGGCTCGTCCCGGTCCGGCAGCCGGCCGAGGTCATGTGCCACGGTGACGCCGCCCAGTACAACTGTGTGGTCAAGGGCGGCCGGGCGGTCGGTTTCATCGACTTCGACTGTGCTCATCCCGGGCCACGCAGCTGGGACGTCGCCTACGCTGTCTACCGGTTCGGACCGTTGCAGGGGCCGGACAATCCGGAAAGCTTCGGCACGCCGCAGGAGCAGGGCCGTCGAGTCGCCGACTTCTGCCGCGCGTACGGGCCGGAGGTGGGTGCCGAGGTCGTCGACGTCGTCCCGGACCGCTTACAGGCGCTCATTGACTTCATGCGCGATCAGGCCGGCCAAGGCAACGAGGCGTTCCAGCGGCACATCGCGGAAGGGCACGCCGAGCTTTACGCGGCGGACATCCGCTACGTACGGGCGCACCACGACATCCTGCGCGCCGCCTTCGAGCCGAGCTAGCCCAGCCGACAGGACATCGGGCACCTTTTCAACGGGCGGAGGGTGTGGGATTCGAACCCACGAAGACATCGCTGCCTTACCGGTTTTCAAGACCAGCGCCATCGGCCACTAGGCGAACCCTCCCGGACCGCGCGCCGCGCGGTCGTGCTTAGTCTGCCACGCCCGAGCGAGCGCCGAACGGGGGGAGCTACCCGTTTCGTCATGATCACTCACCCTCTGTGCGGGCAGCAGATGGGGACCTTGAGGTGGGGTGCGGGTCGGATCGGGTAAGACTGGGGACATGCGCGCGATCGTCGTTTCCGAGCCGGGTGGGCCGGAGGTGCTGAGCTGGAGCGAGGTGCCTGATCCGCAGCCGGGGCCGGGCGAGGTGCTTGTCGACGTACGGGCCACCGCCGTCAACCGGGCCGACCTGTTGCAGCGGCAGGGGCACTACCCACCCCCGCCGGGTGCGTCGGAGTATCTCGGGCTGGAGTGCTCAGGTGTGATCAGCGCGGTCGGTGACGGGGTGGACGGCTGGGCGGTGGGCCAGGAGGTCTGCGCGTTGCTGGCCGGTGGCGGGTACGCCGAGCGGGTGGCGGTGCCGGTGGGGCAGCTGCTTCCCGTACCGGATGGGGTTGATCTGGTGGATGCCGCGGCGTTGCCGGAGGTGGCGTCGACGGTCTGGTCCAACGTGGTCGAGCTGGCGCGGTTGGCGGCGGGCGAGACGTTGCTTGTGCACGGCGGTGGCAGCGGGATCGGCACGTTCGCGATCCAGTTGGGTGCGGCGTGGGGCGCGACGGTGGTGGCGACCGCCCGGGCGGCCAAGCACGATCGGCTGCGGGCGTTGGGTGCGGCGCACCTGATCGACTATCGGGAGCAGGACTTCGTCGAGGAGGTCCGCAGGGTCACCTCCGGCGGGGGCGCCGACGTCATCCTCGACATCATGGGCGCGTCGTACCTGGGCCGTAACGTCGCCGCTCTGGCGTACGACGGGCGGCTCGTGACGATCGGCATGCAGGGTGGGCGCAAGGGGGAGCTGGACCTCGGTGCGTTGCTGGCCAAGCGCGGCACCATCGCCGCGACGGCGCTGCGGTCCCGCCCGTTGGAGCAGAAGAGTGCCATCGTCCGTGGGGTACGCGAACAGGTGTGGCCGCTGGTCGAGGCCTGTCGGATCCGGCCGGTGATCGACCGGCGGATGCCGATCAGCGAGGCGGCCGAGGCGCACCGCCTGGTCGAGTCGAGCGACCATGTCGGCAAGGTGCTGCTGACCGTCGACTGAGCATCAGCGGGGCAGGGTCAGTCGCGCTCCGGGGCCTTCACCGGCCAACTCGTCGCCGGGGTTGTAGAGGTTGCAGCGGCTCAGGGACAGGCAGCCGCAGCCGATGCAGCCGTCGAGGTCGTCGCGGAGCCGGTTCAACAACCTGATCTTCTCGTCCAGGCGGTCGCGCCAGGCCATCGACAGCTGCGCCCAGTCGTCGGCGGTGGGCGTACGCGAGGCGGGCAGTGAGTCCAGTGCGGACCTGATCTCCTCCAGCGAGATGCCGACCTGCTGGGCGATCCGGATGAAGGCGACCCGGCGCAACTCGCCACGGTGGTACCGACGCTGGTTGCCGCCGGTGCGGTCGGCCCGGATCAGCCCCAGCCGCTCGTAGTAGCGCAGCGCGGACTGGGCCACCCCACTGCGGGCGGCGAGTTGACCGATGGTGAGTGCTTCGTGCATCACTTTCGCCTTGAGCTGAACCCTGCTTCAACTTGCAGGCTAGCCGCATGTCCTCACTAGCCACCATCACCACGCAGGTCGCCGAGGCGGCCGCACCGCTTGACGGCCGACACCCCGTCACCCCGCTGGACGGCCAGCACCCCGTCGCCCCGCTGCTGGAGCGGGTCCGTGCCGGGCGCGACTTCGGGCCGAATGTCTACTCGACCCTCGACGTGCTGTGGGTGCTCTACGACCGCATCCTGCGGGTCACCCCGGCAACCGTCGACGAACCCGACCGGGATCGGTTCCTGCTCTCCAAGGGGCATGCGGTCGCCGGCTACTACGCCGTGCTGGCCGCGAAGGGGTTCATCCCACCCGACTGGCTCGACGATCAGGGTGGGCCGGGCAGCCTGCTCGGCGACCACCCGGACCGGACGCTGGTGCCGGGAGTGGAGATCGGCTCCGGGTCGCTCGGGCACGGTCTCGGCCTGGCCGTCGGCAGCGCGCTCGGCCTGCGCGCCCAGGGCCTGCTCGACCCCCGGGTGTACGTGCTGCTCGGCGACGCCGAACTGGACGAGGGCTCCAACCACGAGGCGATCGCGTACGCCGGTGCCGTCGGCCTGTCGAACCTGACCGCGGTCGTGGTCGACAACTCCTCCGCCACGTACGGCTGGCCGGGCGGGGTGGCCACCCGCTTCACGGTCAACGGGTGGACCGCCGCCACCGTCGACGGGCACGACCAGGACGCCCTGCACGCGGCCCTGACCGGGCACCACGGCCACCGGCCGCACGTCGTCGTCGCGGTCGTCAACAACGGAGAGCAGGCATGAGCGAGTTGAGCACGGTAGCGGAACTGAGCATGCGGGACTGCTTCGTCGACACCACCACCGCCCTGCTGGCCGAGAAGCCGCGTACGGCGTTGGTGCTCGCCGACATCTCCGCCTCCCTGTTCGCCTCGGCAGCCGAGCGGCACCCCGACCGGGTGCTCAACGTCGGCATCCGGGAGCAGTTGATGGTGGGGGTGGCCGGTGGGCTGGCGTTGACCGGGTTGCGTCCGATCGTGCACAGCTACGCGCCGTTCCTGGTGGAGCGGGCGTACGAGCAGATCAAGCTCGACCTCGACCACCAGGCGGCGAGCGCGGTGCTGGTCGGCATCGGCGGCTCGTTCGACCGGGCGGAGTCCGGTCGCACCCACTTCAGCCCGGCGGACGTCGCGCTCGTCGACACCCTCGGCGACTGGACGGTGCACGTGCCGGGGCACCCGGGCGAGGTGTCCGGGCTGCTGCGTGCGACGGTGGCCGCCGACACCTCGGCGTACCTGCGGCTGTCGATCCTGCAGAACGACCGCGCGTACGCCGGTGCCGGTGATCTGGTGGTGGTGCGGGACGCGGGTCCCGGCGCGGCCCTGCTGGTCGCGGTCGGCCCGATGCTGGACGCGGCGCTGGCCGCCGTCGCGGACCTGCCCGTCACGGTGGCCTACACGCACCGGCCGCGTCCGTTCGACGTCGCCGGCCTGCGGGCGCTCGCCGGCACAGAGGTGATCCTGGTCGAGCCCTACCTGGCGGGGACTTCCGCCCGCGTGGTCTCGGCAGCGCTGGCGGATCGGCCGCACCGGCTGCTCACGCTCGGGGTCGGTCGGGAGGAGCTACGCCGCTACGGTTCGGCGGAGGATCATCTGCGCTGGCACGGGCTGGACCCGGCCGGGTTGCGCCGGGCGTTGACCGGCTTCCTCACCCCGGCCGCGGTCGCGGGCTAGGCAGCGGTGGGACGGCGGCGAGTGCGCTCGCGTCCGAGGATCCAGAGCGCCTCGACCCCGTCCCGCCAGGTGATCTTCTTGCCTTCTTCGCGGCCCCGGGCCCGGTAGCTGATCGGCACCTCGTACGGCCGGATGCGGCGACGCAGCAGCTTGCCGGTCACCTCGGCCTCCATGCCGAAGCCTCGGGAGCGGATGTCCAGCGAGCGGTAGAGCGCGACCGGCATCAGCTTGAAGCAGGTCTCCAGGTCGCCGATGTAGGAGTTGAACAGCACATTGGCGGCCATGGTGACACCTCGGTTGCCCATCACGTACCAGAAGCTGTAGGCGCTGTGGCTGCCGAAGGTCCGGTTGCCGTAGACCACGGTGGCCCGGCCGTCGAGCACCGGGGCGAGCAGTTTGGGGATGTCCTGCGGGTCGTACTCCAGGTCCGCGTCGAGGATGACCATGTATTCGCCCTCGGCGGCGGCGACCGCCGTACGGATCGCGGCACCCTTGCCTGCGTTGCGTTGATGCGTGATCACGCGCAGTCGGGCGTCGTCGGCGCGACCGAGAACCTCTCCGGTGCCGTCGCGGCTGCCGTCATCGACCACCACGAGTTCGATCTCGCACGGATATTCCACGGCCAACGCCTGCTTGAGGGCGTCCCCGATGCGCTCTTCCTCGTTGTAGACCGGCATGAGGATCGACAGCTTCACGGGAATCTCCACGAGGGCGGCAGTGTGTCGGCCATAGCCTAGCCTGGCAGCTCAGCGATGTGGTGGCGACTGCCGATGGACATCCGCCATCGCACATTCAGGCTGATGGTGTTTACTTCCGGCCATGTCGGCCGTCGGCTTTCCGCTCGTCCTGGCACCCGTCGCTGCCGTCGTCGCGCTGACCGTGGCGTTACGGCCACGGACCGTGGACCGTGTCGCGCCCCGGCGCCTCGCGGTGATCCGGGCCGCCCTGGCCACTGGCGCGTTCGCGGTGGTGACAGTCGAGGTGCTGGGCGGGTCGGGGCTGCTGACACTGCCCGCGTTCGCCGTGGCCTGGCTGCTCTTCGTGGTCGGGTGCGTGGCGGCGGCCGGGTGGCGGCAGCGCCGCGACCGGCGGAACCTGTCCACCGAGGCCGTGACGGCGTCCCTTGCGGATGCCGTGGACCGCACCGCCGCACCGCCGCCCGCGCTGGTCACGGCCGGGTCGGGCACGTCGGTGTCGTCCGGCACCCGACTGGCCACCGAGGTCCGCCCCGCCGGGGCAGGCTTCGACCGGGCACCGACGCCGGGCGGGGACGGCCCGGCACGCTGGTGGGCGCCGATCACCGGTTTCTGGCGTACGGCGGGTCGGGGCGAGCGGCTGCTCGCCGGTACGGTCGGCGGCCTCGTCCTGGTCGAGCTGCTGATCGCGCTGCTGGCCGCGCCGAACAACTTCGACTCGCAGACCTACCACCTGCCGAAGGTGGAACGGTGGGTGGCGCAGGGTGACCTGACGTTCTGGGCGACGGCGATCCACCGGCAGGTCACCATTCCACCGGGTGCCGAGTATCTGCTGCTGCACCTGCGCCTGTTCACCGGCTCGGACGCACTGTTCAACCTGGTCCAGTGGGCCGCCGGGGTGGGTGCCCTGCTGGCGGTGACCCGGCTGACCGCTCAACTGGGCGGTGGTCGACGGGCCCAGTTGCTTACCGCGTTCCTGCTGGCCACCACGCCGATGGTGACGTTGCAGGCGACCAGCACCCAGACCGATCTGGTCTGTGCCGCCTGGGTGGTCTGCGCGGCCACTCTGGCCCTGGACGGGCTGCGGCGACGCGCCCACCTCGGCGACCTGCTCGCCCTGGGTGCGGCCACCGGTCTGGCGGCAGTGACGAAGACAAGTGGACTGCTCGCGGTGGGGCCGCTGCTGGTGCTCTGGGGGCTGGGTCAGTTGCGCCTGGCGTACCTGGCCCGGTCGGCCGGTCGGCGGCGGATTCCGGCCGGCAGCCTGGCCCGTACGGTCGGCGCGTCGGTGCTGATCCTGGTGGTCGCCGCCACCGTGGTCGGTCCCTTCCTGGGCCGGGTGTACGCCGAGTTCGGTCATCCGCTCGGCCCGGACCGGCTGCGCAACTCGGTGCCGATGGAGCGGCACGATCCGCCGTCGGTGCTGGTCAACGCGCTGCGCATCGGGCACACCGCGTTCGACACCCCGCTGGCACCGCTGCGGGACGTCACCGCCCGGGTGATCGTCGGGGTGGCCGACCTGCTCGGCGTCGATCCGCAGGACCGCGACATCACCTTCGGGCGGGAGAGCTTCCCTGAGCCGTCCTGGTACCCGGACGAGGATCGGGTGGCCTTCCCGCTGGCCGGGGTGCTGGCGTTGCTCGCCGTCGTGGCGGCGCTACGCCGCCCGGCCCGGATCAGCCCCGGTACGGCCGGGGCGTTGCGGGCGTACGGCCTGGTGGTCGTGGTGGCGGTGCTGCTGCACACCACGATGATCAAATGGCAGCCCTGGGGGAACCGGCTGTTGCTCTATGCGGTGGCGGTGGCGGTGCCGCTGGCCGGGCTCTGGCTGGACGCGCTGCTGCGCCGCTCGGCCTCGGCGAGGCTCGCCGGCACGTCGGGACGCGCTGCGGGTGGGCGGCGGTCGATCGCCACGACAGTCGTGGTGACGGTGTTGGCGACCTCTGCACTGGCCGGCGTGCTGGCGGTGTCGTACGGCTTTCCCCGCAGGCTGGTCGGCACGGGCTCGGTCTTCACCACCGCCGAGTGGGAGTTGCGTTTCCTGCGGCGTCCCCAGTGGGCGGAGGAGTACCGGTGGGCGGCCGACGCGGTACGCGCCGCCGAGGCCCGCCGGATCGGCCTGTCGCAGCGCAACGACGACTGGGAGTACCCGTGGTGGTTGCTGCTGCGTGACGAGAACGGCCGGTCACCGGAGTTGGTCGCGCTCCAGTCGGTGGTGGACGGCCGTCCGGCGGCCGACCCGACGTCGGTGGACGCGATCGTCTGCGTCGGCAGTCGGACCCTCTGCGCGGACCTGGTGCCCGACGGCTGGGAGTTCGAGTTCCGCAGTTACGTCGGCTACGCCCTGCCCGGCCGCTGACCTCCTGCCCCATTTGGCCCGGTTGATCGCTGCACGCAAGTATCCCGAAGTGTATTCACATACCTGCATCTCACGCGTTACCTTCCGGTAACTCGATCGACGTCCCGCGATCGAACCGAAAGGAGCGCCTCGATGTCTGGTTCCCCTGCCAGGCGTGAACGGACGCCCCGACGGCGACTCGTCCAGGTCGCCGTCCTCGCCACCGCTCTCGTCCTGCCCATGCTGGCCGGGCCGGCCTCACCGGCCGCCGCGGCCGACCGTCCCGCCGTCCAGCCACTCCCCGCCCACCTCGAAACGATCCGCGCCGCCGAGGCCACCCAGCTGTACGGCACTCGCGGCATCCGGCCACTCGCCCAGCGCCGCACCGCGCTGATCACCATGGGCGACAGTCAGATCTCCGGCGAAGGGGTGGGCAACTACGTGCCCGGCACCCACCAGCCGGGCAACTGGTGCGACCGCTCGTACGACCAGGCGGTGTTCCGTACCGGCATCGCCGCCGACGAGCGCTACAACATCGCCTGCTCGGGCGCCACCCCGTGGAACCTGATCGCGGGCGGCCCGACCCAGCACAACGAGCTGAACCAGGGCGACCACCTCGCCATCAAGGCGCGCAACACCAACATCAAACTGATCTGGGTGGTGGTCGGCGCCAACGGCGACGGCACGATCCAGTTCGGCCCGGTCGCCACCGACTGCGCGGTGCGCCGCGTCCTCTTCCAGGGCCCCTGCTGGCCCACCTACACCGACCAGTGGACGGTACGCACCGACGGCAGCCGGCGCGCCGTCGAGGACGCGCTCAACGACATCCGCCGGACCATGACCGGTGCCGGTTACCTCAACTCCGACTATGAGCTGGTGCTGATGTCGTACTCCAGCCCGGCCAGCCCCGACGTGGAGGACAACCCCAACTTCCCCGGTTGGTACAACGGCGGCTGCCTGCTCTACCTGGCCGACGCCGCCTTCGCCCGGAACAAGGCGGTACCGCTGTTCGAATCGGCGCTACGGGCGGCGGCGGCCAACACCGGCACCCGCTACCTCGACGGCAGCCGGCTCTTCCACGGCCATGAGGTGTGCACCGACAACACCTCCGTACGCGGCCTCTACATCGAACTCGGCGTCTGGGACGAGAACGCGGCCCGCCAGTCGTTCCACCCGAACTACCGGGGTCACGGCATGTTCGCCCAGTGCATCACCCAGTTCTACGCCTCCGGCCAGCAGCAGGGCACCTGCGTCGACCCGGCGAGCACCGGCAACGGCGTGCTCTACCCGGGCCTGATGCAGTTCAAGCAGCTGCGCAACGCCGCCACCGGCACCTGCGTGGACGGCAAGGGGTACGACTCACGCAACAACACCGCGCAGCAGTCGTACCGCTGTCACGGGGGTCGTAACCAGGGCTTCTGGTACGACCCGACGCGGCAGTCGCTGCACTCCGAGCTGTCCCACGACCGTTGCCTGGACGTCACCGGCGGATCGTTGACCTCCGGCACGACTGTCAACATCTACGACTGCCACGGTGGCAACAACCAGAAGTTCGTCTTCTCCGGCAACCAGATCCGCGCCGCCGGCAACAGCAACCTCTGCCTGGCCTTCGACAACCCGCTGCTGGGCACCCCCCGGCTGCGGTTGGCGAACTGCTCCAGCAGCTCCCGGCAGCAGTGGTCGTTCGAGTCGCGGTCGTTCGCGCAGCCCGTCGGGTACGGGTACGACGACTTCATCGGGTCTCGCGTCTACTGACGCCTGGCCCTGATCATCGGCGGGGCGGTGGGGTTCACCTGCCGCCTCGCCGGTCGTTGTCGGCGACGCGACGGTCAGTGAGCCGCGGCCGGGTGCAGCGTGGTCGGCCGGACGGCGGAGGCCTCCGCGACGGTCGCCAGTACCCGGGGTCGGGTGGTGCGTACCCGGGTGCGGAAGGCGTGGTTGAACAGCGCGTCGAGCTGCCACACCTGCTTCGGGTGCTGGGTGCGGACGAGGAAGCGCTCACGGATGCCGTCGATGGCGGTGGCCGCCAACTCGACCGAGTGCAGTCGGGGATCGGGGCTCCAGGTCACGTGGCTCAGCTCGCGCAACTCGGTGTTGAGGTGCAGCCGCAGCCGATGCAGCACCCGGGTCTGCCGGGTGATCACGAGACGTCGGTGGGTGAGCAGGAGAAGGTACTCGCCGGACATCGGCCGGTCGGGCCGGCTGCACCGGGTGACCAGAACTGTGGCGTCGCTGGAACCGACGCAGCGACGGAACACCGGCATGTGTCGGGTCGCGGTCTGCACCGCCAACCCGGCTTCGGCAGCGGCGGGAAGGAACGTTCGGGAGAAGACGTCCATGCCCTACCCAACGACCTTGCTCAACCGGTGACGTGGCTCACGCAACTGCTTTTTGCAAATTCCACGTTACGAAGATCGGCTCAGCGGCGCAGGTCAGAGCAGCTCGACGATAGTCGCATTCGCCATTCCGCCACCCTCGCACATCGTCTGGAGGCCGTAGCGGATGCCGTTGTCGCGCATGTGGGCGAGCATCGTCGTCATGATCCGGGCACCCGATCCGCCGAGCGGGTGCCCGAGCGCGATCGCCCCGCCACGCGGATTGAGCCGCTCCGGGTCCGCCTCGGTCTCCGCCAGCCAGGCCAGCGGCACCGGGGCGAACGCCTCGTTTACCTCGTACACCCCGATCTCCTCGATGCCCAGCCCCGCGCGGCGCAGCGCCTTCGCGGTGGCCGGGATCGGCGCGGTGAGCATGGCGACCGGGTCGTCGGCGGCGACCACGGCGGTGTGGATGCGGGCCAGCGGCCGCAGGCCGTGCCGGCTGGCCCACTCGCTGGTGGTGACGGCCAGCGCGGCCGCGCCGTCGGAGATCTGCGAGGCCGAACCGGCGGTGACGACTCCGTCCGGGCGGAACGGGGTGGGCAACTCGGCCAGCTTCTCCAGTGAGGTGTCCCGGCGTACGCCCTCGTCCGCGGCGAACTTGCCGCCGTCCGGGAGGACGACCGGCGCGATCTCGCCCTCGAACGCTCCCGCGTCCTGGGCGGCGGCGGCCTTCTCGTGGCTGGCCAGGGCGAACTCGTCGAGCTGAGTACGGGACAACCGCCAGCGCTGCGCGATCAACTCCGCGCCGACGCCCTGGTTGAACGGCAGCGGCGAATCCTCGGCGACGCCCTCGACGCCCCGGTAGCGGGCCAGGATCAGCTCGCTGAACGGCTGGCCACCGGCCACGCTGGAACCCATCGGCACCCGGGTCATCGACTCCACCCCGCCGGCGACCACCAGGTCGGCCTGGCCGGAGAGCACTGTGGCGGCGGCGAAGTGCAGCGCCTGCTGACTGGAGCCGCACTGCCGGTCCAGCGTGGTGCCGGGCACCGACTCGGGCCAGCCGGCGGCGAGCACCGCGTTGCGTGCCACGTTCCAGGACTGCTCGCCGACCTGGGAGACGCACCCCCACACCACGTCGTCTACCTGCGCCGGGTCGAATCCGGTCCGTTCGGCGAGGGCGCGCAGCACGTGCGCCGACAGATCCACCGGGTGCACTGCGGCAAGGCTGCCCTTGCGCCGTCCGACCGGGGTACGCACCGCACCGACGACAACCGCGTCACTCATCTGTACTCCCCGGTAACTTGGGCTGCCTCGATCCTACGCCCATCTGCCGGCCGTCCGCCCGCGCTGGCATGCTGGTCTCGTGCCTTCCGAAACGGATGCTGGTCGGGTGCCTGCCGGGACGACCCCGATGCAGTGGCGGATACCTGCCGCCATACCGGTGCTCAAGCTGGTCGGCGCGGCCGGCCTCCTCGCCCTGGGGTTCCTCCTGGCCGAGGGTGACCTGCTCCGGCCGGTGGCCGGCGCGTTGGGCGCCGCGCTGCTGGCCGGGTGGGGCGTACGAGACGTGATCGCGCCGGTCCGGCTGGCGGTCGATCCGAGCGGGATCACCGTGCCGAAGGGCTGGACCGGCCGGCAACACCTGCCCTGGTCGGCGGTGGAGAGCATCCGGGTGCAGCGCCGACCCGGACGCGGCTTCGCCGGCCCGGCGTTGGAGATCGACACCAGCGAGACGCTGCACCTGTTCAGCCGGCTCGACCTCGGCACCGACCCGGAGGACGTCGCCGACGCCCTGGCCGCCGTCCGCCCGGAGCCGCCGGCACGACCGTCCCGGCCGCCCTCAGGCGAGCAGGGCGACGGTACGGATCAGCGCCGCGCCGAGTAGCAGCACCATGATCACCGTGCCGCCCACCGCCTGCACCAGCGTCCGGTGTGACCTCGGAGCGTAGGCCAGCACCAGGGCCATGAGCCCGCCGAACACCAGGCCACCGAGGTGCCCGGCGATCGAGATCTGCGGCACGGTGAACGTGAAGATCAGGTTGATCACCAGGATCGGCAGGATCGCCGAGGTGTCCCGACCGAGCCTTCTCATGATCACGAATATCGCCGCGAAGAGACCGAAGATGGCGGTGGACGCGCCGGCCGACATCTGGTTCGGCGGGCTGAACACGTACACCGCGACGTTGCCGCCGAAGCCGGCGATGAAATAGAGCGCGGCGAAGCGCAGCGGCCCGAGCACCGCCTCCAACGACTGGCCCAGCACCCAGAGCGCCCACATGTTGAGCAGCAGGTGCAGTACGCCGTAGTGCAGGAACATCGCGGTGACCAGGCGGTACCACTGGCCCTCGGCGACCCCGCCGATGCTGCCGTCGAGGAACATCGCCCGACCCAGCACGGCACCCCACTCGGTCAGCGGGGTGCTGCCACCCATCAGACCGCCGAAGCCGGTGCCACCGGCCGCCGCGTCCCCGCCCCGGTCGGAGGCGATCGACACCAGCATGATCAGCACGTTGATCGCGATCAGCGCCTTGGTCACGTAGCCGTGCCGGCCGGCGGCACCGCCACCGAAGGCGGTACGCGCCGGCCGGACGCTACGACGTCCTTCCGACACACACTCCGGGCACTGGAAGCCGACGGATGCCTCGTTCATGCAGTCCGGACAGATCGACCGGTCGCACCTGGTGCATCTGACGTACGTCTCCCGCCCGGGGTGGCGGTAACAGGCCGGAGTGGTCGGCGCGGACTCACTCACCGCGAGCCCCAGGTGCCCGAGCGCTCAGTCATGCGAGCAAAGGTACCTTGATCCGCCGCAGCGACGGATGGGCCGCACCCCGGTCGGATCCTCCGTGCCCGCCACACCCAGGCCCGGGCGGCGGACACGGCCGGACGACGTACGGGTCAGGCGCCCTGACGCTCGATCTCGACCCGCTCGATGACGACGTCCTGCAGCGGCCGGTCGCTCGGGCCGGTGGGGGTGTTGGCGATCGAGTCGACAACCTTCGCGGACTGCTCGTCGGCCACCTGACCGAAGATGGTGTGCCGGTTGTTCAGGTGCGGGGTCGGCGAGACCGTGATGAAGAACTGCGAGCCGTTGGTGCCCGGCCCGGCGTTCGCCATCGCCAGCAGGTAGGGCCGGTCGAAACGCAGCTCGGGGTGGAACTCGTCGGCGAAGTTGTAGCCCGGGCCGCCGCGACCGGTGCCGGTCGGGTCACCCATCTGGATCATGAACCCGCTGATCACGCGGTGCGAGATGGTGCCGTCGTAGTACGGGCCGCTGCCCGGCTGGCCGGTCCGCGGGTCGGTGTACTCGCGCGTGCCCTCGGCCAGCTCGACGAAGTTGCGGACCGTCTTCGGCGCGTGGTTCGGGAAAAGCTCCAGCCGGATCGGACCGGCGTTGGTGTGCAAGGTGGCGTAGACAGCCTCGGCCACGGGTACTCCTCACTCGTTGGTCAGTTCCTTGCGGATCCTCCCATGTGCCCGATCTGGACATGCGGAGGCATCCGAAGGTGGAGGATGACAGAGGACAACTCCCAGGAGGTGGGAACGTGTTTGGATTCGCGCGGCGCAAGACCCAGGGGCAACTGGCCAGGGCCGAGCTGAACCGCGGCGTTGGTCACCTGCGTCAGGCTGCCACGCACGCGGCGAAGGGTGCCGGCGCCACCGTCGGTCCACGGGTCGAGGCGGCTCGCAGTGCCGTCATGCCAGCCACAGTCATGATCCGTGATCGCGCGTCGAGCGGTCTGGCGACGACGGCTGCGGCACTCGCGCCCCTGACCCTGGCGATGCGGCAGGCGCAGGCCGAGGCAGCCGGCAAGGCTGCCGCCGGAAAGAAGGCTGCCGCTACCAAGAGGGCGGCGGCCACCAGGAAGGTCAAGGCGAAGAACATGAAGGCGAAGAAGAAGTCCCGCCGCGGCACCATGATCGGCCTGCTCGCCGCCGGCACGGTGGCCGGCCTGGCCGGTGCGATGGCCCTGCGGCGCTACCGGGAACAGCAGACGTGGGCCGAGTACGACCCGGGCACGACGCTCGAGCCGATGCGCGAGGAGGTGGAGACCATCGAGGTGCGTACGACCGGCCCCGCCGGCGCAGGCAAGGCCTCGACCGGCGCGGGCAGTGCCGCGGTGGCCGCTGGCGACAGCGCCTCCACCACCAAGACCACCCCGCCCAAGCCCACCCCGACCGACAAGGTCCCCTCGGTCGCCGAGGGCGCCCGCACCACCAGCGGCCGCCCCGCCGACAACCTCACCCAGGCCGTCAACAACTCCCCCTCCACCTCCAACGGCCGCCCCTAACTCGAAAATCGACCGTAACTTGACGTGCGGCAGCATCCCGCGTCGCGGAGC
>NZ_PNOZ01000118.1:0-14624 GCF_002879555.1 Verrucosispora sp. ts21
CGGGTGGGGCTCGGTGGGTGGGCTGGGGGCGAAATTCACCCCTCGCCGTGTTGAGCTTGGGAAACTCAGGCGGTGAGCGAGAAGGGCTGGCGTGGACGGCTCGGGCCGGCCGTCGGGATTGCGCCGGGTGCCCGGGTCGACAAGTTCGAGATCTTCTTCGACCTGGTCTTCGTCTTCTCGTTCTTCAACATCGCCCGCACCACCGCCACGGAGATCACCGGGCGGAGTCTGTTCCACGCCCTGCTCGTACTGTCCGTGCTCTGGTGGTGCTGGGTGGTGCACACGGTGGTGGCGACCCGGGTACGCATCGGCGAAGGCTTCGTGCCGATCTTGATGGTGGCCGGAATGGCGGCGCTGTTCTCGTTCGCCCTCGCCCTGCCGCAGGCGTTCCAGGACTCGCACGGCACCCACGCCGGGCCGGTCGTGGTGGCGGTCAGCTACGTGGTCATCCGAGCTGTGCACCTGGCGTTGTTCCTGCACATCGTCCGGGACAACCCGACGGAACGCCGGCAGTTGATGCGGTACGCCCCCGAGCTGAGCCTGAGCACCGTGCTGCTGCTGGTGGCGGCGTTGCTGCCCGGCAAGCTCAGCGACATGGGGATGGCGGAGGTGATCCGCGACGGGCTGTGGGTCACCGTCATCCTGCTCCAGTACGGCACCGGTCTGCTGGCCAGCACGTGGGGCTGGGAGGTGACCTCCGCGGAGCACTGGACCGAACGGTACGACCTGATTCTGATCATCGCGCTCGGTGAGTCGGTGATCTCCGTCGGTCTGGGCAGCAACCTGATCGGCCAGGCGCCGACGTGGCCCGGGGTGACGGCGGCGGTGCTGGGGATCGTCTTCACCGCCGCCCTGTGGTGGCTGCACTACGACGTGATCGGGCCGGCCGCCCGGATCGCCCTGCACGCCACTCTCGGTCGGCCGCGGGTGCTGATGGCCCGCGACGCGTACGCGTATCTCTATCTGCCGATGATCGCCGGGATCATCCTGTTCGCCCTCGGTGCCGAGGGCATCGTGCACGACATCGCCGAGCCGGGGGTCCCGTTCAGCGAGCCGGCACACGGGCCGGACGTGCCACTGCTGTTCGGCGGGGTGATCCTCTATCTGGCCGGGAACATGCTGTTCCAGCTGCGTACCCTGCACACCCTGTCCTGGCTGCGGCTCGGCACGTTGGGGGTGCTCGCGGCCTGCATCCCGGTCGCCATGGTGCTGCCCGGACTGCTCACCATGGGTCTGCTCACCGTGATCTGCGTCGGTCTGATCACCGCCGAGGTGGTGCTGATGTCGGAGGGCCGGCGGGCGCTTCGCGCGGTGGTCTACGAGGAGCGGACCGCGCACGAGGCCCACGAGGCCGCCTACCGGGCCCGCTGGCACGAGGATCCGCCCGACGCGATGCCCTGAGCGATTCACCCTCCACTCGCGACCATCCGGGCAACGCGCAGATGATCATTCGACGAATGGCGGACGATCGTCCAAGATCAACCAGGTTGTTTCCGGTACCTGACGGAAGCCGCCGTTCTGCGCTCCCACCTGGCTTTTTCTTCACCCGTTCGGCGGAGACGACAGAAGTTCCGTCGTCGGTACGGTCCTACGCACACGACGCGTCCTTCCTGATGGAACCCCCCGCGTCGGTCGTTCCACCGAAAGGCAGGCAATGACAGTTCGAACCCCCTCTCGGCCCCGCCGGGGCCGGCAAGCCCTCGGCGTGATCGCCGCCGGGCTGCTCCTGGCCGGCGCGCTGCCGGGCACCGCGTCGGCCGCGGAGCCCGACCCGCGAGTCGGGCTCGGTGCCGGCTGGCTCGACGCTGAAACGGCGATCAGCAATCTGGAGCACCTGGCCAACCGTCCCAAGCCGGCTGGCTTCGTCGACCCCAACAACCCGGGTGCCGGCTCGTTCATCGCCTCGGACCTCGGTTTCGGCGACAAGTACGCCGTCCTGGGCAACTACAACGGCTTCAACATCGTCGACATCTCGAAGCCGGCCGACCCGACGCTTGTCACAAGCGTGGTCTGCCCGGGTGGCCAGGGTGACCCCTCGGTCTTCGGCAACCTGGTCTTCATGTCGGTCGAGGAGACCCGCGGGCGCGTCGACTGTGGCACCAACAGCAGCGTCGGCACCCGTTTCCAGGGCGTCCGGGTCTTCGACATCAGCGACGTGCGCAACCCGGTCCAGGTCGCCGCGGTGCAGCTGTGCCGCGGTTCGCACACGCACACCGTGGTGACTGACCCCAAGGACAAGAATCACGTCTACATCTACAACTCGGGTACCGCTGGCGTGCGCCCGGCGAACACGATGGAGGGTTGCAACAACAACCCGGCCGACGGCGACAACCCCTCGCGCTGGCGCATCGAGGTCATCAAGGTTCCGCTGGCTGCTCCGCACCAGGCCGCCGTGGTGAACGCGGCGCGCCTGTTCGCCGACCCGACGACCGGCCGGATCGACGGCCTGCAGAACGGCCCGACCACGCCGCGTCACCCGTCCGGTGGCACCTGGTCGCCGTCGCCGAACACCAACACCTGCCACGACATCACCGCCTTCCCGGCGATCGGGCTGGCCGCTGGTGCGTGCCAGGGCAACGGCATCCTGGTCGACATCTCGGACCCGGCGAACCCGGTCCGGATCGACGAGGTCTCCGACCCGAACTTCGCGTACTGGCACTCGGCGACGTTCAACAACGACGGCACCAAGGTCATCTTCACCGACGAGTGGGGCGGCGGTAGCGGTGCTCGCTGCCGCGACATCGACCAGCCGGAGTGGGGCGCGAACGCCATCTTCGACATCGTCGACGGCAAGATGGAGTTCCGCAGCTACTACAAGCTGCCGGTTCCGCAGACCACCGCGGAGAACTGCGTTGCGCACAACGGCTCGCTGATCCCGGTCCCCGGCCGCGACATCATGGTCCAGGCCTGGTACCAGGGCGGTCTCTCGGTGTTCGACTTCACCGACTCCGCCAACCCGACCGAGATCGCGTTCTTCGACCGCGGCCCGATCAACCCGGACCGGATCGTCAGCGGTGGCTACTGGTCGGTGTACTGGTACAACGGCAACCTGTACGGCAACGAGATGGCTCGTGGCCTCGACGTCTTCGCGCTGAAGCCCAGCGAGCACCTGTCGGCGGCCGAGATCACGGCGGCCTCGCAGGTCAAGCTCGCCGAGTTCAACGCCCAGCACCAGCCGAAGATCGAGTGGACCCCGAGCTTCGCGGTTGCCCGGGCCCACTACGACCAGGCGGTCCGTGCCAACACCCTGGGTAAGCAGATGACGTCCCAGGTGGACAAGTTCCTCGAGCGGGCTGAGAAGTTCGCTGCCGAGGGCAAGCGTTCGGCGGCGGTGGCCCAGCTCGGTGCCATCTCCAACCAGATCAGTGGTGCTGAGCACCAGGCGCTGAAGCAGGCGATCCTGGACCTGCGCGCCTCGCTCTGATCTGTTCGGTAAGTAGAGGGGCACCTCGACTCGAAACCATTCGAGCCGAGGTGCCCCTCACCTTTGCGGTACTTCGCCGTGGTCCGGACCGAGAACTACCTGACGGTACGCCGTGGTCCTGCTCGGACGGCAGGACCACGGCGAGCAGGTCAGCGCATCGCGGCCAGCATCTTCTGCATCCGGGCGATCTCGATGCTCTGGTCGGCCTCGAATTCCCGGGCGAGCTGGTCGGCGGCCGGCTCCAGCCCTCCGCCGGAGGCGTACAGCTCCTCCACCATCGACACCGCCCCCTCGTGGTGGCGGATCATCAAGGTGAGGAAGAGCTTGTCGAACTCCGCGTCCCGGGCCTGCTTGAGCTGGTCGAGCTGCTCGGGGGTGAGCATCCCCGGCATCAGCTCGTGCCCGGCGTGACCGGCGTTCGGCCCGCTGGTCGGCACGTTCCGGTCCGTGAGCCACTGCTGCATCAGCGCAATCTCGTCCCGCTGCGAGACGTCGATGCGCTTGGCGAGCAGCCTGATGTCCGGGTTCTCCGTACGGTCCGCCACCAGCGCCGTCATCGTCAGCGCCTGCTGGTGGTGCGGGATCATGCCCTGGATGAACATCGTGTCGGCCGCGGTGAACTTGGGCGGCGAAATCTTCGCCACCTCGTCCTCCGAAAGGGTCTTACCGGTCTGACCCGGAGCACCCGGCTGGACCACGTGCGAGCTCGGCGGGCGGTACGGCGGTGGTTCGCTGTCCGGCCAGGCGGCGTACGCCACCCCCGAACCGACCACGGCCGTGACGGCCACGGCCGAAATGATCATACGACGAGACAGCGGCATGACTCTTGTACCCAATCTGAAGCTTGAGCTGCACAGATGCGAAGGCCATAGTGCCTCATGCCTTACGCCGTCACCAGGGACCGGGCGGTTGCCGGTTGATCCACCCCGGCCACCCGGACGGTTGAGCAGATCGGACGAACGGCCCATCGAGCGACGCCGTGAGCCCCGGCCGCCGACGAAGGCTGGCGACGAAGGCCGGTGACGAGAACTCTGGCGGGCTGAGGCAGCCGGGCGGACGCGCGTACCCGAAGATATGAGCATGCGGATCCTCATGGCCGGCGCTTCCGGCTTCCTCGGCACCCAGCTGGTCGACCTGCTCGTCGCCGACGGGCACCAGGTGACCCGGCTGGTCCGGCGGCCACCGCGTACCCCCGACGAGCGGCAGTGGTCGCCGTCGGCGGCGCAGCTGGACCCGGCCCTGGTCGCCGAGGCGGACGCTGTGGTCAACCTGGCCGGGGCGGGGGTGGGTGACCGCCGGTGGAACGACAGGTACAAGCAGCTGATCCGCTCCAGCCGGGTGGACACCACAAGCACCCTGGCCATCACCATCGCCGGGCTGCCGGCCGCCGACCGGCCGGAGGTGCTGCTGAACGCCTCGGCGATCGGCTGGTACGGCAACACCGGCGACCAGGTGGTCGAGGAGGACGCGCCGGCCGGTGAGGGCTTCCTCGCCGACGTGGCCCGGGTGTGGGAGGCGGCGACCCGACCGGCCGAGGACGCCGGGGTACGGGTGGTGCGGCTGCGCACCGGCCTGCCGCTGCACCGCGACGGTGGGCTGCTCAAGCCGATGCTGCTGCCGTTCAAGCTCGGCATCGCCGGGCGGCTGGGCAGCGGACGGCAGTGGATTCCGTGGATCTCGATGGTCGACTGGCTGAACGCCACCACCTACCTGCTCGCCCGCGCCGACCTGGCCGGGCCGGTGAACGTGGTCGGCCCGGCGCCGGTCACCAACGCCGAGTTCACCCGGGAACTGGCCCGTCAGCTGCACCGCCCCGCCGTCATCCCGATCCCGGGACTGGCCCTGAAGGTGGCCCTGGGTGGCTTCGCCCAGGAGGCGCTGACCAGCACCCGGGTGCTACCCGGCGTGCTGACCCGCGCCGGGTTCACCTTCCGCCACCCCGACCTGCCCACCGCCCTGGCGGCCGCGTTGCAGGGCTGATCCCGGCCCCGCTCAGCAGCCGATGGTCCAGTGGTTGGCGCCGACCTGGCGCAGGGCGGTGGTGTAGAAGGTGTTGTAGAGACCCATTCGCTGATTCGAGCCGTTGGCGTAGGCGTAGCCGCCGGAGTGGTAGGCGCGGCCCGCGGTCACGTGCGCGTAGTTGCTGGCGGTGACGCAGGTCGGGGCACCCGTCGGGCTCGGCGAGACCGTCGGGCTCGGCGAGACGGTCGGGCTCGGCGAGACGGTCGGGCTCGGGGACACCGTCGGGCTCGGGGTGGGCGAGGGCGTGCCACCGCCGTCCAGGCCGAAGAAGAGCGCGTCCCGGTACGTCGAACAGATGGTGTTCAGGAAGTACGCGGCGGCGGTGCCGCACTGGTCCACGCCCGAACCGGGGTTGACCGGGGTGCCGTGGCCCATGCCGGAGACCCGGTAGAGGCGTACCGCGTCGTTGCCGTACACCTCCAGGCTGGTGCCGCCGGGCAGTGCCGAGGTGCTGGTCGGGGTCTGCGACACGCCGAGCACGTTCGTCCACTGGTCGCGGGACTCGACGGCGTTGGCCGGCATCACCGTGTAGTCGGCGGTGCCGTGCCAGATCGCCACCCGGGGCCGCGCCCCGGTGTAGCCGGAGTGCGCCGCGCGCACCAGGTCACCCCACTGCGCCGGGGTCTTGTCCACGCCCGGGCTCATGCAGGAGAAGGCGTTCACCATTCCGGTGGCGCAGCGGTACGGGATGCCCGCGATCACCGAGCCGGCGGCGAAGACGTCCGGGTAGGTGGCGAGCATGGCCGCGCTCATCGCGCCGCCACCGGACAGGCCGCTGACGTACACCCGGTTGGCGGCCGTGCCGTAGGCGGACCGGGCGTGGTCGACCATCTGCTTGATGGACAGCGCCTCGCCCTGGCCCCGGCTGGTGTCGCCGGTCTCGAACCAGTTGAAGCAGGCGCTGGAGTTGTTGGCCGACCGCTGCTCGGGCACGATCACCGCAAACCTCCACTGGTCGGCGTACTTGCGCCAGCCGGAGTTGGCGAAGTAGCCGGCCGCGTCCTGGGCGCAGCCGTGCAGCAGGACCACCGCCGGCGCGCCGGACGGCAGGTTGTCCGGCCGGTACGCGTACATGGCGAGGTTGCCGGGGTTGGAGCCGAAGCTGGCGACCTGGGTCAGGGACGCCGCCTGGGCGGGGGTGGCGACGGCCACCAGCGCGGCGGCGGCCACGAGCAGACCGGCCAGTACGCCGGCTGACCGGCCGGAGCGGGTACGGATGCGGCGCACGGGACCTCCAGGGGACGGTGTGAGCTGGATCACCGATGATTGCCGCGAGGTTACGCAGCTGCGTCCGGGCGATGACATGGCGAGGATGCACACATTCGTCGATGTCCAGGTGTGGGACCCTGACTTGCACCCGGAAGTGCCAGCGTGTCCGGGTGCGGTTGGTAACGTCCGCTAGGTGCCCACCTCGCCGTCCGTGGCGTCCGCGCCCACCTCGCCCGCCCGTGTCACCCGTGATCGACGCGCCGACCTGATCGTGACGCTTGTCGCGCTGGCGCTCGCCGTCTGGGTGACAAGCGGGCTGTGGCGCGACCCCAACGGTCGCGCGATCACCGTCAACTCCAGCGACCAGGCGCTGTTCGAATGGCTGCTGGCCTTCGGCGGGCACGCGGTCAGCCACGGGGAGAACCCGCTCTACACGTACCTGATCAACGTCCCGGACGGGGTGAACCTCGCGGTCAACACCTCGATCACGGTGTACGCGGTGGTCTTCGCCCCGCTGACGTACCTGATCGGGCCGCCGGCCACCTTCCTGGTGATCCTCACCCTGAACCTGGCCGCCACCGCCGTCGCCTGGTACTGGCTGCTCTCCCGACACCTGGTCCGCAGTCCGCTCGCCGCCGCCGTCGGTGGGCTGTTCATCGGCTTCTCCCCCGGCATGGTCTCGCACGCCAACGCCCACCTGAACTGGACCGCCGGCTGGCTGGTGCCGCTGCTGGTGTGGCGGCTGTTCGCGTTGCGCCGTCCCGGGCACTGGCTGCGTGACGGCGTGATCCTGGGCGTGCTTGTCGCGATCTCCTTCTCGATCGCCGCCGAGGGGCTGTTCTTCACCGCCCTGGCGCTCGGCCTGTTCGTCGCCGTGTGGGCGCTGCACCCGGCCAACCGGGCGCAGGCGCGGGCGGTGCTGCCGTCGTTCCTGCGCGGCCTCGCGGTGACCGCGGTGGTCGCCGGGGTGCTGCTGGCGTACCCGTTGTGGCTGCACTTCGCCGGGCCGCAGCGCTTCCACGGCACCGGCTTCGACGCCGTGATCCACTCGGAGGACATCGCCGCGTACGCGGCGTTCCCGCGCCGCTCGCTGGCCGGCGAGGCCGGTCTGCGTACCACGCTGGCACCGAACCCGACCGAGGAGAACTCCTTCTTCGGGTGGCCGCTGCTGGTGCTGACGCTCTGCTGCTTCGTACTGCTGTGGCGACGCGCCGATCCCCGTCGCCGGGCCACCCTGTGGGCACTGGGCATCGTGGCGGTGGTCTTCACCGTGCTCTCCTTCGGGCCGGTGGCGAAGGTGGACGGTCGGCGCACCGACCTGCCGATGCCGTTCGACCTGCTCGGGCAGCTGCCGGTGGTGAACGCCGCGCTGCCCGCCCGACTCGCGCTGGTGGTGACGCCGGTGATCGGCGTGCTGCTGGCGTACGCCATCGATCTGTTGCGGCAGCGACCACCGCGCCGGCCGGCGGCGGTGGCCTGGACGCTCGGGTTCGTGGCGGCGTTGCTGCCGCTGTTCCCGACCCCGCTGCTGACAATCGAACGGGAGCCCATCCCCCGTTTCATCACCTCGGGCGCCTGGCGTGAGTACGTCTCCCCCGGCGGCACGCTGACCCCCGCCCCGCTGGCCCTGGACGTCTACCCCGACGGTCAACGCTGGCAGGCGTACGCCCTGGCCAACCGGCAGGGCGAGTTCGCCATCCCGTCCGGGTTCTTCCTCGGCCCCGGCGGTCCCGACGGCCGGGGCCGGATCGGGCCGGTGCCCCGGCCCTTCAGCGCCCTGCTCGACCAGGCCGCCCGCACCGGCCTGCCGCCGATCGTCACCGAGGGCACCCGCGAGGAGGTCCGGGCCGACCTGGAGCACTGGCGCATCGAGACGGTGGTGCTCCCCGACGAGGTGCACGGTGCCAAGTGGCCGGTCGACGAGGAGGCGCTGCGCCGGACGCTGACCATGCTGCTCGGCGAGCCGGAGCGGGTCGAGGACGTCTGGCTGTGGCGGGTCCGCGAGAGCTGATCGCGGGTGAGCCGGCTCACCCCAGGTGACCAGCGAGTACGGGTCTAGGCTGGAACGCGTGACCACGACGACCTCCGGCCTGACGGCCGTGCGCGCCGGTGTCCTCGACTACACCGCCGCCTGGGACGAACAGCGCCGCCTGCACGACGCGGTGGTTTCCGGTGAGTCCGGCGACACCGTGCTGCTGCTGGAGCACCCGAGCGTCTACACCGCCGGCAAGCGCACCGAGCCGTGGGACCGCCCGATGGACGGCACTCCGGTGGTGGACGTGGACCGGGGCGGCAAGATCACCTGGCATGGTCCGGGGCAGTTGGTCGGCTACCCGATCCTGCGCCTGCCCGACCCGATCGACGTGGTCGCGTACGTGCGGCGGGTCGAGCAGATGCTGATCGACGTATGCGCCGAGTTCGGCCTGACCGCCGTCCGGGTCGAGGGGCGCAGCGGCGTCTGGGTGCCGGAGGACGACCGGGGCCCGGCCCGCAAGGTGGCCGCCATCGGCATCCGGGTCGCCCAGGGCGTCACCCTGCACGGCTTCTCGATCAACTGCGACTGCGACCTGACCCACTTCGACAAGATCGTGCCGTGCGGCATCCGCGACGCCGGAGTCACCTCCCTCTCCGCCGAACTGAACCGCCCCATCCCCATCACCGACGTCCTCCCCGTCGTCGAAACCCACCTCCTCACCATCACTCCCGCCCCCTGACCACCTGCGGGTCCCCGCGGTGATCAAGAGGTTTGCGTCAGGAATCGTGCTGTCGCCGACGCAAACCTCTTGATCAACTCCTGCGGGGTCAGGGTCAGGGGGTCAGGCGGTGGAGGTCGCGGGGGAAGGGGGTCACCTCGCGGATGTTGGGGGTGCCGGTGAGGCGGGAGACGAAGCGTTCCAGGCCGATGGCGAAGCCGCCGTGCGGGGGCATGCCGTGGCGGAAGGCGTCGACGTAGCCCGCGTACGGTTCGACCGGCTCGCCGCGGGCCGCCAGCGCGTCCAGGTAGTCGGCGTGGCGGTGTAGGCGCTGGCCGCCGGTGACCAGCTCCAGGCCACG
Source organism: Verrucosispora sp. ts21 (assembly GCF_002879555.1). Taxonomy (NCBI): domain Bacteria; kingdom Bacillati; phylum Actinomycetota; class Actinomycetes; order Micromonosporales; family Micromonosporaceae; genus Micromonospora; species Verrucosispora sp. ts21. The sequence goes on from NZ_PNOZ01000118.1 coordinate 9,710, forward strand.
GAACAGCAGGTCGAAGCCGTTCGAGTAGTCAGGCCGGGCCGGGTCGGGATGGGTGTAGAAGGGCCGTTTCGCCATCGGGTAGCCGGTGACGAACACGAACTCCGAGCCGTGTTCCCGCCGCGCCCACTCGCCCAACGCCCGTTCGTGCGCGGGCGCCAGGTCCGGTTCGTCGGCGGGAGCGCCGGCGATCCGCAGCGCCTCGGTGAAGTGGACTTCCGGAATCTGTGTCGGCACCTGCGGTGGTGTCACGCCGAGGGTGGCCAGTGCGGCACCGGCCCGGTCCGCGACGGTGTCCAGCATCCCGGCCAGGGTGTCCCGCAGCACCGTCATCACGTCCCGGTGGTCGGTGATGAAACCCAGTTCGGCGTCGAGCGATGTGTACTGGGCCAGGTGCCGTACGGTGTCGTGCGGCTCGGCCCGGAACACCGGCCCGACCTCGTAGACCCGTTCGACCACACCGACCATGAGCTGCTTGTAGAACTGTGGTGACTGGGCCAGGTACGCGGGCCGGCCGAACCAGTCCAGCGCGAACACGTTCGCCCCGCTCTCGGTGGACGAGGCGACCACCTTCGGCGTGTGGATCTCCACGAACCGGCGGGCGTCCAGCGTGGCCCGGAACCCGGCCACCGCCGACGCCGACACCCGCACCGCGGCCGAGCGGCTCGGGTGGCGCAGCGCGACGGGTGCGTGGTCGAGCTGGGTGGGCAGGCTGGCGGTGAGGGTGGGCCGGTACAGGTCGAACGGCGGCGGCACGGCGGGCGGCCCGAGCGGGCGTACGGTCGGGTCGCTCAGCTCGACCCCGGCGGGCGCGGCCGGGTTCGCCGCCACCGTGGCCACCACCTCGACGACGGTCTCCTCGGGCAACGCCTCGATCTCGGCGCGTACCGCCGGGTCGGTGGCCACGACCTGGGCCAGGCCGACGGCGTCGCGGACGATCAGGAAGGCCACCGACTTGAGCAGTCGGCGGCGGTGTACCCAGCCGGCGATCCGGACGGTACCGCCGGTGTGCCGGGTGAGCTGGTCGGACAGGATGCGTTGCACGGCTACCTCCTCGATCAATCGCAACGCGATCCCCGGGAGGTGTGGGCGAGCGGGAACCTCGCGGTGCCACCACACCTTCGCTCCCGCCGCAGCGGAAGCCTCGTTCGTCGCCTTTTCACCGGGGCCAGCCGGGCGGGCTCTACTGAGCATCGGTGTTAAGAAGGGGCCCTTCCTCTACCGGAGGCGTTAAAAGGGTGCCCTTCCTTTCACCGGGGTCGCTTCGTGCGAGCGACGCTAGCAGCACCCACCGTCGCCGTGTTACCCGTTTTTCCCGTCCCCGGTGTCCGGCGTCACAGGATTTGCGGGGTGACGGCGGTCGCCCGCTGTTCATCGACAGCCACCATCCGGCGTAGGCTCGTTTTTGTGACGATCGAGCACACCGCACCGACGACCGGCCAGGCCACGCGCACCGCGACGCCCGCCCCCGAGGGACGACGGCTGCTGCGGATCGAGGCCCGCAACGCCGAGACGCCGATCGAACGCAAACCGCCGTGGATCAAGGTCAAGGCCAAGATGGGCCCGGAGTACACCCAACTGCGCGGGCTGGTTTCCCGCGAAGGGCTGCACACCGTGTGCCAGGAGGCCGGCTGCCCCAACATCTACGAATGCTGGGAGGACCGGGAGGCCACCTTCCTCATCGGCGGTGACCAGTGCACCCGCCGCTGCGACTTCTGCCAGATCGACACCGGCAAGCCTGCCGAGTTCGACGCCGACGAGCCGCGCCGGGTGGCCGAGTCCGTGGTGTCGATGGGCCTGCGGTACGCCACCATCACCGGCGTCGCCCGTGACGACCTGCCCGACGGCGGCGCCTGGCTGTACGCCGAGACGGTCCGGCAGATCCACGCCCTGCAGCCCGGCTGCGGTGTGGAGCTGCTGATCCCCGACTTCAACGCCGTACCGGAGCAGCTCGCCGAGGTCTTCAGCGCCCGGCCCGAGGTGCTCGCGCACAACGTGGAGACGGTGCCGCGGATCTTCAAGCGGATCCGGCCGGCGTTCCGCTACGAGCGGTCCCTGGACGTGATCCGGCAGGCCCGCGCCGCCGGCCTGGTGACCAAGAGCAACCTGATCCTGGGCATGGGCGAGGAGCGCACCGAGATCTCCCAGGCCCTGCGCGACCTGCACGACGCCGGTTGCGAGCTGATCACCATCACCCAGTACCTCCGCCCCACGCCCCGGCACCACCCGGTGGAGCGCTGGGTCAAGCCGGAGGAGTTCGTCGAGCTGAGCGCCGAGGCCGAGGAGATCGGCTTCGCCGGGGTGATGAGCGGGCCGCTGGTGCGCTCGTCGTACCGGGCCGGCCGGCTCTACCAGCAGGCTCTCGCCGCCCGCGAGGGCGTCGCCGTCGCCGGCTGAGGTTTCCCGGCCGCCGCGCCGCGCGAGCGCCGTCGGCAGGCGGCGGGCGGGTGCCATGATCGGCAGGTGACCGAGGTACGCCGAGAGCCACGACCCGCACTGCGCGCGCTCCCGGCGACCCTGCGGACGCTGCCCGACTCGCTCCGGCTGCCGCGCAGATCCCGGCTGCCGGTGCTGCTCACCGTGCTCGCGTTCGTCGCCGGGGTGGGTTACCGCCTCGGGCTGATGCTGTTCGACGCGCCGCCCACCAACAGCGACGAGGCCACCATGGGCCTGGCCGCGCTGCACATCTCGCGGGGTCAGGAGTTCCCCGTCTGGTTCTACGGCCAGACGTACATGGGCACCCTGGAAGCGTGGCTGGCCGCGCCGCTGTTCGCCGTGGCGGGCCCGTCGACGTTCGTGCTGCGGCTGCCCACCCTGGCGATGTACGCGCTGTTCGTGCTGCTGATCTGGCGTCTGACGCTGCGGTTGACCGGGGACCACTGGTTCGCCCTACTGGTGGTGGGCCTGCTCGCCCTCGGCTCGGACCGGATCGTCAAGAACCAGCTGATCGCCGGTGGCGGCTACCCGGAGATGAACGTTGCCGGGGCGGCACTGGCGCTGCTGGCGTACGACCTGGCGGTCGGGCGTCCCGGTCGACGGCTGCCCCGCTGGACGGCGTGGGGTCTCCTCGCCGGGCTGATGGTCTGGGTCGACCCGCTGGTGCTGCCGTACGTCGCCGGCACCGGGCTGGTGCTTGTCGCGTTCCGCTGGCGTGAGCTGCGTGGCCGAGCGGGCGGACTGCTCACCCTCGGTGCCCTGGTCGGCGCGGCACCGCTGCTGGTGGACAGCCTGGTGGCCGGCCGCAACCCGCTCACGGCGGTACTCACCGCCAGCGGCGCCGAGCAGCCCGCCGGCTGGGTCGACCGGCTGTACGGCGGGCTGGTGCTCGGCCCGGCGCTCGGCATGGGCTTCTGTGACCCGGGCCGGTGTGCCGGCTGGCAACTCTGGTGGGCGGTGGCGCTGCCGGTGCTGCTGGCTGCCGCCGCCCTGACCGCCTGGCACACCCTCCGCCGCTCACGGGCCGATGCGGTGGCACGGGTCGGGGCGGCGGTGACGTTGGCGTTGGTCGGGGCGGCGGTGGCGACCGTTGCGGCGTACACGGTCAGCAGTGCGGCCGGGCGGACGCCTGTGGAAAGCTCCCGCTACCTGTCCTGCCTGCTGATCTCCGTACCGGTGCTGTTGTGGCCCCTGTGGAGGGCGACCCGCCTCGGCGGGCGACGTTCCGCTACCGCGCGGGTAGCGGCGGTGCTGGTACTGACGGCGACGCTGGGCACCGCGATCGTCGCCACTGCGGGCGCGGTGGGTCGGGTGTCCGCCGTGCACGCCGACGAAGGGCGGCACACGACGCTGGTCGCCGCGCTACGCGAACAGGGCGTACGGCACGTCTACGGCACCTACTGGACCTGTAACCGGCTCACCTTCGCCAGCGGGGAGGACGTGATCTGCGCGGTCGTCGACGACGAGTTGCGCCCCGGTCACGACCGCTACCGCCCGTACCGCACGGCCGTACACGCGGCGGCCGGGGCGGCCTGGGTCGCGCCCGACGGGTCGCCGCTCGCGGCTCGCCTCGACCAGCGACTCGACTCCCTCGACCGGTTCACCGTTGACGGCTGGCACGTCTACCTGCCCCGCGGCTGACCCAGCGGCCCCGGTCAGGCCGATGATCAACCGAGTCGACCGACCAGGGCCGGACGCCGATCAACGGCGCGGCGCGCGACCACTAGACTTGACGCCATGGCAAAGCCCCAGGAGAAGGTCTCGTTCGGCCAGCGGCTGAAGCAGATCGGGTTGGTGTTCAAGTTCACCGCCAAGCAGGACAAGTGGTTCACGCCACTGGCCGCCGGCGCGGTGCTGATCCCACTCGCGCTGACCGTCGTCGCGATCGTGCTCTGGGGCTGGCTGTGGCTGCCACTGGGCATCCTGTTCGCCCTGCTCTGCCTGCTGATCGTGCTCAACCTGCGGTCCAACCGGGCGATGATGAACGCCGCCGAGGGCCAGCCGGGTGCCGCCGCGCAGATCATGGAGAGCATGCGCGGCGACTGGCGGGTCTCCCCCGCGGTCAGCTCGACCACCCAGATGGACATGGTCCACCTGGTCATCGGCCGCCCCGGGGTGATCCTGCTGGCCGAGGGCAACCCGCAGCGGGTACGCAGCCTGCTCGGCCAGGAGAAGCGCCGGCTGGCCAAGGTGATCGGCAACGCCCCGCTCTACGACTACGTCATCGGTCAGGAAGAGGGCGAACTGCCCATCCGTAAGCTGCGGATGACGCTGATGCGGCTACCCCGCAACCTCAGCGGCAAGGACGTCAACTCGCTGGACAAGCGGCTCAAGGCACTCACCGCCCGCCCGCAGATGCCCAAGGGCGCCGTACCCAAGAACCTCCGCCCACCCCGAGGCGCCTTCCGCCAAATGCGCGGCCGCTAACCCCTCCGCTCCGCCCCGCTCCGCCCCGAAGATCGTCGACATGCTCGGCGCCTAC
>NZ_PNOZ01000119.1:0-14349 GCF_002879555.1 Verrucosispora sp. ts21
AGCCCCGCAGTCGCGAACGAAGAGTGGCACCGTGAGCGCGAGGAGTGAGCCGTTCCTGCGAGCCCCGCAGTCGCGAACGAAGAGTGGCACCGTGAGCGCGAGGAGTGAGCCGTTCCTGCGAGCCCCGCAGTCGCGAACGAAGGTGGATTCATGAGTGAGTTGGCGCTTGCCGGGCAGGTGGTGGAGTTGGTGGGGCGCCTCGGCGGCGCGAGCGCGCAGGCGGAGGTGACGGTGAGCCGGGCGGAGCTGGCCCTGACCCGGTTCGCCAACTCCGCGATCCACCAGAACGTCGCGGAGTCCGCCGTGGAGGTCCGGCTGCGCATTCACCTGGACGGTCGTACCGTTGCCGCAAGCAGCACCACTGTCGACCCGGACGGCCTGCGTGGGCTGGTGGAACGGGTGCTCGCGGCGGTGCGGTTCGCGCCTCGGGACCCGGCCTGGCCGGGGCTCGCCCCGCCGGCGCCGGTGGCCTCGTCGCGGTGGGACGCGGCCACGGCTCAGGCCGGGCCGCACGACCGGGCGGCGCTGGTCCGGGCCTTCGTGGACGCGGCGGAGGGCCTGGAAACCGCCGGCTACTGCCGGACCGCGTTCCGCTCGGTGGCGTTCGCGAATTCGGCGGGACAGGCGGTGCAGGGTCACACGGCGGAGGCGGCGATGGACGGGATCGCCCGGGCCGGCGGTGTCGACGGCACGGCCCGCGACTGTGTGGAGCGGCTGGCCGACCTCGATGCCGCCGCGTTGGGGCGTCGGGCCGCCGCGAAGGCCCGGGCCGCCACCGACCCGGTGGAGTTGCCGCCCGGGCGGTACCCGGTGGTGCTGGAACCGGCCGCCGTGACCGACCTGCTGGAGAATCTCGCCTGGTACGGCTTCAACGGCAAGCGGTACGCCGAAGGGCAGTCCTTCGCCGAGCCCGGGGTGGCCCAGTTCGATCCGGCGGTGACCCTGGTCGACGATCCGTTCGACGCGGCCGGGTTGCCGTTCGACCTGGAGGGCACGCCGACGGGCGCGCTGCCCCTGGTGGACGCGGGGCTCACCCGTGGCGTGGTGCACGATCGACGCAGCGCCGCCGCAGTGGGCGGCGAATCCACCGGGCATGCCTGGGAGGGCGCCAGCACCGTCGGCCCGATCCCGCGCAACCTGCGCCTCGTCGCGGCCGGGGCGACGACCGCCTCGGGCCCGGCCGGCACTGCTCCGGCGACCTCCGGCGCGGCAGCCGGCACAGCGGCAGGTGGCGGGGCGGTGGGGCCGTTGGCCGGGGCGGTGGCCGATGCGGACACCGCCGCCCTGGTGTCCCGGATGCCACGCGGCCTGCTGATCAGCGACCTGTGGTACACCCGGGTGCTCGACCCGAAGAGTCTGGTGATCACCGGCCTGACCCGCAACGGGGTGTGGTTGGTCGAGGACGGCCAGGTCACCCGGGCGGTCCGCGACCTGCGTTTCACCGAGTCGTACCCGCGGGCCCTCGGGCCGGGGGCGGTGGTGGAGGTGGGTCGGCGTACGGCCCGCCAGCCGAACCGCTGGGACGGTGCCCGGTGGGAAGCGCCGTCGCTGGCGCTGGCCTCCTGGAACTTCACCGGCGGGGCGTCCGGTTGACCAGCAGTCGACCGCTCGTCGATCTTTTTCGGACGCTCGCATATTGATCATGGCAGGAGGCTTTCCAAAGAGCGGGACACACGGGACACTGCCTTGCGCGGACGGCCCGCCTAGATCGGCGTAACGTGTGTCACTTAGCTGCTCCGGTACGCCCGGCGCGGTCGTTGGTGTGCGCATGACGTGACATGCGGTGCCGGCATGGCCGGCCCGCGTGCCGACCGGGAAGTGTTCCGCCGCCCGTGAGAGGGCCCCGTCAGGGAGACACGAATGACATCATCGGCAACGAAACCGCGGGGAGCGCGCGCACGCGCCGCCATCGCGGCAAAGACGTTGCGTACGGACCGTTGGTGGATCGCCCCGCTGATCACGGTCATCGGGCTCAGCGCGTGGATTGCGTATGCGACGGTCCGGGTCTTCATGCACAAGTGGTACTGGGTCGAGCAATACCACTACCTGACCCCGTTCTACTCCCCGTGCGTGACCGACCGGTGCATTCCGGAGGCCTCCCACTTCGGGCAGTACCTGCCCGGCTGGTGGATCATCCCGGACGCCGCGTTCACCCTGCCGTTCCTGCTGCTGTTCCGGCTGACCTGCTACTACTACCGCAAGGCGTACTACCGGTCGTTCTGGCTCTCGCCGCCGGCCTGCGCGGTGCCGGACGGCCACGCCTCCTACAGTGGTGAGACCCGCTTCCCGCTGATCGTGCAGAACTCGCACCGGTACTTCTTCTACTTCGCCGCGATCATCTCGCTGATCAACACCTGGGACGCCATCGCCGCCTTCCGCAGCCCCGAGGGCTTCGGCTTCGGCCTGGGCAACCTGATCCTGCTCGGCAACGTGATCATGCTGTGGGCGTACACGATCTCCTGCCACTCCTGCCGGCACATCATCGGTGGCCGGTTGAAGCACTTCTCCAAGCATCCGGTCCGGTACCGCGCCTGGGGCTACGTCTCCTGGCTGAACGTCCGGCACATGCAGCTCGCCTGGATCACCCTCGGCACGTTGGCGCTCACCGACTTCTACGTCATGTCGGTCGCCGCCGGGTGGATCTCCGACCTGCGGTTCATCAACTAAGGGCCCCGCTGACATGACTAGCACTACGACTCGCATCGAACGACACCACTACGACGTCGTCGTCATCGGGGCCGGCGGCGCCGGCCTGCGCGCGGCGATCGAGGCGCGGCTGGCCGGCAAGAAAACCGCCATCATCTCCAAGTCGCTGTTCGGCAAGGCGCACACGGTGATGGCCGAGGGTGGCGCCGCCGCAGCCATGGGGAACGTGAACAGCCGGGACAACTGGCAGGTGCACTTCCGCGACACCATGCGCGGCGGCAAGTTCCTCAACAACTTCCGGATGGCCGAGCTGCACGCCAAGGAGGCGCCGCAGCGGATCTGGGAGCTGGAGACGTACGGCGCGCTGTTCGACCGTACGAAGGACGGCAAGATCTCGCAGCGCAACTTCGGCGGCCACGAGTACCCGCGACTGGCCCACGTCGGTGACCGGACCGGCCTGGAGCTGATCCGTACCCTCCAGCAGAAGATCGTCTCGCTCCAGCAGGAGGACAAGCAGGAGTTCGGGTCGTACGACGCCCGGATCCGGGTCTTCTCCGAGACCACCATCACCGAGCTGCTGCTCGACGGTGACCGGGTCGCCGGTGCCTTCGGCTACTACCGCGAGTCCGGCGAGTTCATCCTCTTCGAGGCGCCGGCCGTGGTGCTCGCGACCGGTGGCGTCGGCCGCTCCTACAAGGTCACCTCGAACTCGTGGGAGTACACCGGAGACGGTCACGCGCTGGCGCTGCGCGCCGGGGCGACTCTGATCAACATGGAGTTCCTCCAGTTCCACCCCACCGGCATGGTCTGGCCGCCGTCGGTCAAGGGCATCCTGGTCACCGAGTCGGTCCGTGGTGACGGCGGGATCCTGAAGAACTCCGAGGGCAAGCGGTTCATGTTCGACTACGTCCCCGACGTCTTCCGCAAGCAGTACGCGGAGACCGAGGAGGAGGCGGACCGCTGGTACACCGACCCGGACAACAACCGACGCCCGCCGGAGCTGCTGCCCCGCGACGAGGTCGCCCGCGCGATCAACAGCGAGGTCAAGGCGGGCCGGGGTACGCCGGCCGGCGGTGTCTACCTGGACATCGCGTCCCGGTTGCCGGCCGAGGAGATCCGTCGCCGCCTGCCGTCGATGCACCACCAGTTCAAGGGACTGGCCGACGTCGACATCACCAAGGAGCCGATGGAGGTCGGCCCCACCTGCCACTACGTGATGGGTGGCGTGGAGGTCGACCCGGACACCGGTGCCGCGTACGGCTCGGTGCGTGGTCTGTTCGCCGCCGGTGAGGTCTCCGGCGGCATGCACGGCTCCAACCGCCTCGGCGGTAACTCCCTGTCCGACCTGCTGGTCTTCGGCAAGCGGGCCGGCGGCCACGCGGCCAACTACATCGACCAGCTCACCGCCCGCCCTCGGGTGGAGGTGACCGCCGTGGAGACGGCGGTGGAGACCGCACTGGCTCCGCTGCAGCGCGACACCGGCGAGAACCCGTACACCCTCCAGCAGGACCTCCAGGCGGTGATGGGCGACCTGGTCGGCATCATCCGGCGGGAGGCCGAACTGGCGGACGCGCTGGTCCGCCTGGCGGAGCTGCGCGAGCGGGTGGCGAAGGTCAGCGCGGCCGGCGGCCGGCGCTACAACCCGGGCTGGCACCTCGCGCTGGACCTGCGCAACATGCTTGTCGTCTCCGAGTGCACCGCCAAGGCGGCGCTGGAGCGCCGTGAGTCGCGTGGCGGTCACACCCGCGAGGACCACCCCACCATGGATCCGCAGTGGCGGCGGGTCAACCTGGTCTGCTCGCTGGAGGGCGACACCGTCCGGCTGGACCGCAAGCCGCTGCCGAAGATGCGCGCCGAGTTGATCGCCCTGTTCGACCGCGCCGAGCTGGCCAAGTACCTCACCGACGAAGAACTCGCCGAGTTCGATGCCCTCGCCGCCGCCGAGGCCGAGGATACCGACGCCGCCGGGAAGGAGAGCTGAAGATGGGTACGAAGCGTCAGTTCCGGATCTGGCGAGGCGACGCCGACGGTGGTGAACTGCAGGACTACGCCGTCGAGGTGAACGAGGGCGAGGTGGTCCTCGACGTGATCCACCGGTTGCAGGCCACCGACGCGCCGGACCTCGCCTGCCGGTGGAACTGCAAGGCGGGCAAGTGCGGCTCCTGCTCCATGGAGATCAACGGCATGCCCAAGCTGGGCTGCATGACCCGGATGTCGACGTTCGAGGAGAACGAGACGGTCACGGTCACCCCGCTGCGCACCTTCCCGGTCATCCGGGACCTGGTCACCGACGTGTCGTTCAACTACGAGAAGGCCCGCGAGACCCCCGCCTTCGCTCCCCCGGCCGACCTGGCCCCCGGTGACTACCGGATGCAGCAGGTCGACGTGGAGCGCTCGCAGGAGTTCCGCAAGTGCATCGAGTGCTTCCTGTGCCAGACCGTCTGCCACGTGATCCGTGACCACGACGACAACAAGCCGGCGTTCTCCGGGCCGCGATACTTCATCCGGGCCGCCGAACTGGACATGCACCCCCTGGACGACCGGACCGACCGCAAGGAGTACGCGCAGTCGGAACAGGGCCTGGGCTTCTGCAACATCACCAAGTGCTGCACCGAGGTCTGCCCCGAGCACATCAAGATCACTGACAATGGGATCATCCCGATGAAGGAACGGGTCGTCGACCGCAGGTACGATCCCCTTGTGTGGCTCGGCAGCAAGATCTTCCGGAGGGGTCAAGTGCCTCAGACCATCGTGACCAGCGAACACTCCCCGGGCGCGGTGCGCTCCAGCGCCAGCGGCCAGGGGGTGCACTCGCACGCGGGCGGCTCGCACGACTCCGCCGCCGAAGTGCAGGCGCAGCAGGGCGTCAACTGGCACCGTGAGGTGCCCAGGCCGACCGCTCCCGCAGTCGGTGCCAACGGAAAGCTCCCCCTGACGGAGCTCACCTCCGACCGCGCCGCCGCCCCGAGCCCCTTCGGCGACGACGTCACCTTCCCGCTTCCGCCCGAGCACCTCAACTTCGCCCACCCCGAACAGGACGAAAAGCACTAGTTCGGACACCCGCAACACCCGAAAGGGGACCGAGGCACCCGCCCCGGTCCCCTTTCCCATCCCCACGCGCCCTCACGCGGCAGCGCACCCCGCCCGCCCGCGCCCCGCGCCCCGCGCCCCGCGCCCCGCGCCCGCGATCTTGCACTTTTGGTCGCCGCATACGGGACATAGGGCGCGATTCGGCGACCGAAAGTGCAAGATCGACGGGCCGAGGAGGACTGGGGCGGGAGCAGGGGCTCAAGGGCGCGGGTGCGGGGGCTCAAGGGCGCGGGAGCAGGCGCAAGAGTGGGCGCGTGGGCGCGGAGGGCGCGTGGGCGCGGAGGGCGCGTGGGCGCGGAGGGCGCGTGGGCGGGTTAGGGGTCGGGGGTTAGGAGGGGGCGGAGGGCGGCGACTATGGGGGTGTCGGCGGGGAGCCAGGTCACGGTGTCGAGTTCGCTGGCGGAGAGCCAGCGGATATCGGAGTGTTCCAGGGCGCGTGGGCGGTCGCCGTGGAGCAGGCGGGCGGCGTACACCTTGAGCACGCTGCGGCCGTGCGCCATCCGTACGTTGCGGCCGACCCGCTCGCCGACCTCGACGCGTACGCCCAGTTCCTCGACGCACTCGCGGGCGAGGGCCGCCGTCTCGCTCTCCCCCGGTTCCACCTTGCCGCCGGGGAACTCCCACATGCCCGCCACCTCCGGTGGCGCGGAGCGCGCACAGGCCAACACCCGACCATCCTCGATGATCGCCGCTCCGACGATCACCTTTGGGTCTCGTGGGGCGGCCTGTCCGGTGCCGTTCGCCCGTTCGGTCCACACGGACGTCCAGCGTGCCAGATCAATCGGCGGTTTGGGTAGCGTGGTCGTCCGTCAGGCCAGGAATCCCCAGAAGTGTGGGCGTGGACACACCATCCGTGCGACGTAAGACTAGAGGGCACCGACAAGACACGGGGCGGCGACGATTTGGCCACAAGCCGGCAACGAAGCCTGGGAGGTGCGGTAATGCGTGCGCTGTTCGGCGGTCGCGCGAAGCACGACTACCTCAGCGACGCGCTCACCCTCCTGAACGGGTGGACGCGGGAAGGCGAACAGATCCGGCGCACCTTGGTCATCGACGACACTCAGCATGCCGCATTGACCGAGCGAGTCAAGGTGGTCGCCGACGCGCTTCATCTCCGGCCGGAGATCAGCCGGCGCGCCGACCACACCCAGATCCGGGTCGGGCACAGCAACAGCCCGCTCAGCGAGGGCGAGGTCCTGCTGGCGGCCCGCATCGAGGATGCGTACCGGGCGGTCGCCGAGCCTGATGGGGGCCGACCGACCTGACCGGCCCGCGGGCGGCCAGGAGCCGGGGGTACGGGCTGACTGGCGTTGGCCGCCTACCGTGATCTGCATGGCGAACCCCACGTACGACCGTAAAGAGCAGTTCCAGCAGATACAGAGCGGCCTGCTCGACGGTGAACAGATCATCGCTGTCTACGACGCCGTCGGCACCGGCACCGGGTTCATCGGGCTGACCGACCGGCGCGTGATCATCCAGGACCGCTCGTTCATCGGCAAGCGGTACGCGATCACCAGCATCCCGTACTCGAAGATCACCAGCGTGAGCGTGGTCAGCAACAAGTCCTGGGGTGGTTCGTTCTTCTCCACCGGCGCGATCGCCATCCACGTCGGCACGCACACCTACGAGGTGGAGTTCCGGGGCGACCAGAAGAGCCACCACGTGCACAACGTGATCCTGCACTACATCAGCTGACCAGGCCGAATAACCCGGAGAGCACGCGGGTAGGCCCATCCAGCCACCGGAGCGGTCACCGGGTCACCCGCCGGGAACACGGGCCGTCGTGGTCGGCGCGCAGCACACACCGCCGGCCACCGACCACCCGCAGATCACAGAAGACCCGATGGCGTACGCCTGGGAGTCCTCGGCCGAGACGGTGGTCTCCCCCGGGTCGGTCCGGGCGAGCAGGCTCGCCCACCGCGCCACCACCCGACCCAGGCGTACGGCGGCGGCAAGGTCCCCGGCGACCACCGGCAGGTGGATGACGAACCGCTGACCCATTAGCGCCGCCCCGCGTGAGCACGCTCGGCCTGCTCGGACTGCCAGCAGCGCAACGCATCCTTGATCCGGTCGGCCTCCTGCCTGCTGACGCCGAGGGCGTTGTAGACGCTGGCCAGGTCGTCGGCCACCTGATCCAGGAACTCCCGCACCTCCGCCGGATCGAGCCCACGCCGCCAACGCCGGGTGGACCGGAACTGCCGACCCCGCACCTGCCACGGCCGCAACGGTGAGTACGCCGCCGACCGGTAGTAGCCCGGCTCGTGCGTCTGCCGGACCGACTCGCCCCGACCGGCCCACACCCACCGTCCGATACGCCGGAGGATTCCCACGCCCTGCCCCCTCCCGTTGTGGATCTTCTTGGAAGTGGGCACCCGCCAACCCGGGCGGGCGGGTGCCCACGGCCCTGCCACCGCAGCCCACCGGCAGTACGGCGACAGAGCAGCTCAACGTCACGCTCGGGAGTGAGGCACCTCGTGTTCCCGCCTCCAGATCGAACGCACAGCCCGACGATAGCAATGTGGCGACAATCCAACAATGCATCATGGCTATATAGCCGTGTCGGATCGTTCCCATGGCGGCACAAGGCTTACTTCATGACGATCGATCCGCGCTCGCACACGCCGGTATACGTCCAGCTCGCAGACCTGATTCGCGAGCAGATCGAGACCGGCGCCCTGGCTCCCGGATCGAGCATCGGCAGCGAGGCCCGGTTGAGTCAGGAGCATGGGATCGGACGCGACGCGGTTCGGATGGCCATCTCTCTGCTTCGCTCGGAGGGACTCGTCACCACGAGCCGCCCGTTCGGCACCCGGGTCCGGGAGACTCCCCAGCGCAGAACGGTCCAGCTTCCGGCAGGTGCCGCCGTGGTCGCTCGAATGCCGAGCGGTGCCGAGCGACGGTCGTTCGACCTGGACGAGGGCGTCCCTGTGCTTGAGGTGCGCTACCCGGACGGCAGCACAGAGAGCTTCCCCGGCGACGAGGTGGAGCTGACCTTCCCGTAGCGGGCAGGACCGGTCGAGCAGCGGCATAGGCATCGGTAAGACTTGCAGCACGGCTGTCGCGCTCGGCGGCAGATGTGCATGTCGGGGATGACCCCGCGAAGCTGCGGATCAGCGGGATGTTTGCTCCGTGGTTTCGGGATGCGAGGCTGAAGCGCGTGGCCTCTCGACCGACAGGCAGGTGGAACTTCTCGCGCTCGGTGCGTCGCTGCACGCAACGGCACCGGCGCGGGCAGAGCCGGTCAGGCCGACCGAGCTGGCCGCGATCACCGCGTTGAAGCTGGTCGCGCAGCCGGTCATCGCGTACGCGGCCGGGCCTGGCCGCGGTGGCGGCGTTGCTCGGATAGGCCCGTCAGCAGTGCGGGCATTGAAGGTCGTAGCGAACGAGCGTTGCGGAAAGCCCCTGTCCCACCCTCGCCGTCGTGGATCTGCACTCGGTAGTGTGCCGTGCCCTGTGCGCCGTCACCTGTGTGCTGTGCTGGGCGTGCGATGTGTGTCGGGGAGTCGAACCCCTACGCCTGCCCTCGGCGCACCAGGAGTGAACCGGATTACCCGCCGGCTCTCGGGTTCGTGCACGCCTCCACGTCGGCTACCTGCTCCGCAAAACTCTCAGTCCAGCAGGTCGACCTCCCAGTTCGTCCGCTGAATCAGGGTGTCGACCTCGCGGAGTTGCCGGGCGAGGTCGTCGGCCTGGCTGCGCAGTTGCGCCACCGCAAGCGCCGGGATCATCTTCAGCTCAGACCGCAACTGACGGAACCCTCGCTGGCCCTCACCGGCAGCGGCGTCGGCGGCGGAGGTGACCATGCGGTGCTGCAGGCGAAGCACGTCGCGGCGGGCCAGCGCGTCGGTGAGGGTGCCACCGTCGACCGGGGTAGCGGCGTTGGTGCGGTTGATCCGCCGCATCAGCGACTCCAGTTCACCGAGCACCTCGCCTGCCTCCACGAGAAGACTCGCGGCGTCCTCGGCGGGTGTCTCGCCCTCCTGGTAGCGAGCGCTGGCGACGATGCGGGCGCGGAGCTGTTCGGAGGTCGTCGCTCGGCTATCCGGCAGTGGGGCAAAAGGCCCCCGGGCCGGGACGGTGCCCGGCCCGGGGTTGGGCTCACTGGACCAGGGTGACCTGGTAGTCCAGCGTGGTGCCGCTGGCGGTGTAGGTCGCGGTCTGGCCGTTCTGGCAGTACGAGACGAACCGGTTGCCCGGCACGGTGTTGCCGGCGGTGGCGCTGACCACCGGGCGGACGTCGGTGCCCTCGGGAATGTCGGTGGTGGTCAGGTCGATCACGCGCCACTGGTTGATCGGGTACGTGTCGGTGGAGGGCGTCGGGGTGCCGGTCCGGGTCACCACGTTGAAGGACATGGTGGCGTCGCCCTCCGACGGCGCGCTTCGAAAAGGGGTTGCCCGCGTTCGATCGATCGCGGTTCGGTGGTGGCAGAGCCGAGGGCATCGGCTCACCGCCCATCGAGTGGAGGGAGCAACGGACATGAGGGACGCTGCGACGCCTGCCCAGCGAGAATCCGTTAACCGACTCGACGAATCGAGGCTTTGTGCGTACCCGAGAAGTAAGGGCGCCGCGCGGCGCCGGTAGTTACGACGGGGGCCGCTGATGTCGGTCTTCGATGATCCGGGGCATTTCGGCAGTTACTGGGCCGACACCTACGACCAGCCCGGCGGGCTGCCGGACCCGGAGCCGGCGGTGGAGTTCCTCGCCGGTGTGGCCGGTGACGGGCCGGTGCTGGAGTTGGCCAGCGGCACCGGACGGGTCACCGTTCCGCTCGCCGCCCGTGGCATCGCCGTGGCGGGCGTCGAGGGGTCGGCGGCCATGGTCGCGAAGATGCGGGAGAAGCCGGGCGGTGCGGCCATCCCGGTGAACGTGGGCGACATGGCGGACGTGCCGGCGCCCGGTGGGCCGTACACGTTGGTGTTTCTGGTCTTCAACACGCTGTTCAACCTGGTGCGGGCCGAGCGGCAGGCGGATTGTTTCCGCAACGTCGCGCGGGTGCTGAAGCCGGGCGGCCTGTTCGTCATCGAGACGTACGTGCCGAACGAGGCCGACTTCGACCGGGACGAGCAGGTCCGGATGCGGGACGTCACCGAGACCTCCGCCACGATCAGGTTGCACAAGTACGACCGGGCGGCGCAGACGTTCCTGCGGCAGACCATCACCTTCGACGGTACGGGGGTGCACCTGCACCCGTTCGCCATGCGGTACCTGTGGCCCGACCAGATCGACGAGCTGGCCGCCGACGCCGGTCTGCACCTGGTCGAACGTTACGCCGACTGGGACCGCACCCCCTTCACCAGCACCAGCCCTTCCCACATCTCCCTCTACCGACTCGGCTGAGTTGAATCTTGGTACGGGAGTGCTCTCCTGGGGGCGTTCCCGTACCAGGATCTCAGAGAGGACCGAGGACGGTGCGGGGATCAGTCGGGAGGGTGAGGGTTTCCAGGACAGTCAGGAGCTGGCGTTCCTCGTAGCGGAAGTGTGACTCCATGATGGCCGCCACGCCTTCCAGGTGCCGGTTCAACTCCTCTGGCGGGGCGGCCCGCGCCACCGCTGCCTGAAGCCCACCCAACAGGTGCGCGATCATCGAATGGTCCTGTTGGAGGTAACGCAGGGTGTCCCGCAGTTGCGGATACTGCTCGGCGATCGCGGGGAACAGCTCACGGTCCTCGCCCTCGTGGTGGGCGGTCAGGGCAGCACAGAACCCGTGACAGAACAACAGCAGATCTCTGGTCGCCGGCTCCGCCGGCACGCCGTCGGCCAGGGCTTCCCTGGTCACCGTCAGCGCTTCGCGGAGTCTTTCGTGCACCCGGCGCAACTCATGACTCCAGGCCACCAGCCTGGTCTGCTCGCCCTCACCCACAGGTGACGGGCGAAGGATCAATGATCATCATCATCGATTCCCTTCGGTCCGGCGCCTCCATGCCTGACACGGTCTGCCACCGGCACGCGACGCTGCGGCCAAAGTACCAGGGGTCGCATCGACGCGTCGCCTCGCATGGTGCCGCCTGGGATAATGATCGACATGGCGATCCGTACCGTTGTGCTGGCCTGGCTGCGTCGGATCCGGGAGAACGGTCGCGGTCGCTGGCTGCGCCGGGCGGTCCTCGCGGGTGCGGTCGGCGCGTTGCTGCTGGTCGCCGCGAGCTGGGCCAGTGTGAGCTGGATCCGGTCCGGCGCCGAAGGGCGGATGCACACCGCGCAGACCGTCCCCGACACCCCGGTCGCCCTGGTGCTCGGCACCCGGGTCCAGCCGGACGGCACCCCGGCGCCGTTCCTCACCGCCCGTCTGGAGATCGCCCGCGAGTTGTACGCCACCGGCAAGGTCCAGGCGATCCTGGTCTCCGGCGACAACATGAACGCCGACTACAACGAGCCCGAGGCGATGCAGCGGTGGCTGGTCGAGCACGGGGTACCGGCCGACAAGGTGGTCCTGGACTACGCCGGCTTCGACACGTACGACTCCTGCGCCCGCGCCAAGCGGATCTTCGGCGTGGAGCGGGCGACGGTGGTGACCCAGCAGTTCCACCTGGCCCGCGCCGTCACGGTCTGCCGCCACCTCGGCGTGGACGCCATCGGTGTCGGCGACGAAACCGCCCGGGAGTACGCCCGCACCTGGCGGATCAGTTCCACCCGCGAGTACGGCGCCAGCGTCAAGGCCGCGCTGGACGTGCTCTCCGGCCGTGACCCGGTGCACCTGGGCAGCCGCGAGACCGGCGTGGACGACGCGCTGCGCGCCGGCTGAGCGGCGGCGACCCGGTCAGACGTTGAAGCGGAATTCCACGACGTCGCCGTCCTGCATGACGTACTCCTTGCCTTCGATGCGGACCTTGCCCGCCGCCTTGGCCGCCGCCATCGAACCGGCCTCGACCAGGTCGGCGTAGGAGACGACCTCGGCCTTGATGAAACCGCGCTGGAAGTCGGAGTGGATGACCCCGGCGGCCTCCGGCGCGGTCGCGCCGATCGGGACGGTCCAGGCGCGCGCTTCCTTCGGCCCGGCCGTGAGGTACGTCTGGAGCCCGAGCGTGCGGAAGCCGATCCGGATCAACTGGTCCAGCCCCGGCTCGGACTGCCCGATCGATTCCAGCAGCTCGCGGGCCTCCTCCTCGGGCAGGTCCACCAACTCAGATTCGATCTTGGCGTCCATGAAGACCGCCTCGGCCGGGGCCACAAGCGCCCGCAGTTCGTCGAGGAACTCGGCGTTGTTCAGCTCGGCCTCGTCGACGTTGAAGACGTACAGGAACGGCTTGGTGGTGAGCAGGTGCAGCTCACGCAGGTGCTCCAGCTCGATCTTGGCGGCAGCGGCGCCTGCGTACAGGGTGGTGCCGGTGTCCAGTACCTCGACGGCGGCCTTCGCGGCGGCCACGGCAGCGGCCCGGTCCTTGCGGAGCTTGGCTTCCTTCTCCAGCCGGGGCAGCGCCTTCTCCAGGGTCTGGAGGTCGGCCAGGATCAGCTCGGTGTTGATCGTCTCGATGTCGTCGGCCGGGGAGACCTTGCCGTCGACGTGCACCACGTTCGGGTCGGAGAAGGCGCGTACCACCTGGCAGATGGCCGAGGCGTCGCGGATGTTCGCCAGGAAGGCGTTACCGCGCCCCTGCCCCTTGGAGGCGCCGCGGACCAGCCCGGCGATGTCGACGAACGACACCGGCGCGGGGATCACCTTCTGCGAGCCGAAGATCTCGGCGAGCTTGTGCAGCCGATCGTCCGGCAGCCCGACCACACCCACGTTGGGCTCGATCGTGGCGAACGGGTAGTTCGCCGCGAGCACATCGTTCTTGGTCAGCGCGTTGAACAGCGTGCTCTTGCCGACGTTGGGCAGGCCGACGATGCCGATGGTGAGACTCACGACGAGCCAGCTTACGCCGCCGCCCGACGATCCCGGGCAGCGGTGGGTCACCTGCCGCGGCCGGGCCCGGTGCTGTGGGCGACGACAGGTCGGCGTGCGTCTTCCGGGCGTTGGTCGCGACGGGTCAGCGGTCCTGGGCTCGACCCGGTGGTGCCGGCGACGACAGGTCAGCTGTGCGGGGTCGGGCTCATCTGGCGGGGTATCAGGGTGTCGACCCGCAGTGCGCCGGGGGCCAGTTCGGCGGCGGCGGCCAGCGGAAGGGTGAGCCGCGCGGCGGCTACCGAGTTTGCCTGGTGGGACTCGTTGAGCATCCAATGGACCTCGTCAGCCGTCCAGCCGAGCTGCGGGCGACCGGCGATCTCCCGGAGCAGCCGCAGCGCCGCCCAGGTGTCGTCGTCGTAGAAGCGCATGCACCAGTGGTGCACCCACATGCCGAGCGCCCGTACGCCGTCGTCGTCGAGCGAACGCAGCAGTCGCCCGCAGGCGGTGTCGGCGAAGGTCCGCGCGGGGTCGTCGGCACGATCCCGCTCGATGGCGCCGACCGCCGCCGGCGCGACCGCGCGCATCCGCTCGTAGAAGCGTTGGACCACGGACTCGTCCAGCGGCACCTGCCCCTGCCTCGGCTCTGCCGCCCGACCCACCACGCTCGCCATCGCCCGCCCCTTCTTCAGTTGCTGGCGGCACGCTACCCACCACAACCGACACTTCCCCGCCCCCCCTCGCCTGGTCGTAGCCCTGCTGCCGGGGAGCCGTCCACCAGGTCATCCCC